>CAMCSA010000001.1 GCA_945877405.1 uncultured Erysipelotrichaceae bacterium
ACATCGTTTCTTGGACTGAGTTCTTCTGCATACAGAACATTCTTTTCTGTTGTTGCAGCAATACCAACATGTTTGCTTCCTGCATCCATCCCTAGTGTTACTGGTTGTTTATAGCCAGAAGATCCGTAAATCAGTTGAATTGTGAAAGGATTTCTTTTTACTACAGCTGCCTTTCCATTCTGTAGAAGCACTCTTGCCTTTCGTGGTTTGCACGACATAAGTGGCTCACCGTGCTTATTGATTACATAAACGTACATATGCCGTCCTTTCTATGTCAGATATATAACAGAGAATATAACTCTGTTCAGCTTCTGACGAGCTGTAATAGAGCAGATTGCCATAATCTGCTCAGACACCATCGCCAATGTTATCTTTGCTTTTTATACATGCCACACTGTTCCTACCTCTTAGAACTGTTTAATGACATACCACAGAGCTTCAGATTTGGTGTTACGTCCGAAGGTGTGATGACAAAGATAACGTAGTACCCTTAACGCATATGGCATTGCAAAGGTACTCAGGCTAGTCAACAAAGGCTTTTTCAAGCCTGTGGATTTATCCACGGGTTATTGACAACTTTTATACCTCACAAATATATGTTATCTGCATGCATGCTTATACTATACATCATTCTATAGGCAATATGTGTTAAAAAGCGATATTGGAAGAACAGCCATACCTATTCTGCAAGATCAGAATCCTGGCAGTCTATATTTTACTTTCCCAGCAGAAAATCACGAAGACTTATAAACTGAGCTGCCTTCACTTCATACCCCCTCACAAATCAATTCGTTGTACAGGATGTTTTCCATCACCTGTATATTCAGAAGTCCCTCATTTCTGATGGATGGAAAAAGGAATCCATGTTCCACAAAATAGAATTTGAATCCGGATGCTGACTGATTTGAGATCATATTATGGTAATGCATTTCATGAATGATATGGGAACATTTCAGATAGTCAATGTATTTGCGGATCGTACTTTGAGAGATGTTGGAAATTGCAGAGCTGCGACAGCTTTATTCCAGTTCAGAAATACTTTTCCGATACCCATTATGATAGGCAAGAACATATAACAGCACTGAAAGCTGTCTGATTCTGTAACAGTTCATACTTACCGATCTTTTTCATACCGGAAAGTATTTGATATTTCCGTTGTTTTTATGAGCATGTAACCATGCCAGTTCATCTTTTCTGATTGCTGTCATATATATGTATGTGTATTCTTCGCTTACAACATTGCAAAGAACACAGGGATCAAATACAATGCGCATCATGCATACAGCGAAATCTAAAAAGAACATGAACCACTTGATTCATGTTCAATGTATTACTCGTTGTAATAACCGTAGTTTCCGTAATAGTAGGAATTTGTGTTGGACTTGGAAACCATATTCGGTACAAGTCCAAGGATACGACAGTCATTTCGTTCCAATGTCTCAACACAATGTTTTGCTTCCTTACTCTTGATTGCACCGTCACGGATAACATAGATGACACCATCTGCCATACGACCTGCAATGCATGCATCACCTGCTACGGATACAGGAGGTGTATCGATAATCACATATTCATACTTCTCTCTTGCCAATTTGAGAATTTTTTCAAATGCAGGTGATGAGAGAATACCGCTTGGATCCGGTGGACATTTTCCACATGGGATCATATGCAGATTCGGATAGTTAGTATCGTACACAAGATCCTCTGACTGACCGGTAACATATTCAGAAAGACCATTGATCTTAGTCTTATTTCCATTTAAATAGAAATAACGTTTGATATGACTCTTTCTCATATCACAGTCAATAAACAGTGTTTTCTTATTGATAGAAGCAAAGGAAACTGCAGTATAGAAAGAAAGAACTGACTTTCCTTCTGATGGAGTAGTCGATGTAAATGAAATGACCTTCGTATCATTCATATACATGATATTTGAACGTAAGGCCTGAAAGGAATCAAGGATGCTTCCAGAGATACCCTTTAATTCAAGTTCCAGTGTCTGCATTACTCTTTACTTCCTTTCTTGTTTGTGATTGCAAAGTTCAGACTCTTATCCTGACGGAAACTTGTCAGTACATGGTAACCAAGTACGCGTTCCATCTTATCATTACTGTTGAGACGATCATCCAGTAATGACTTAGCGATTACATAACCACAGGACAGTACAAGTCCGATGAGCATACCCATCAGGATGTTCTTTGTATTGCTTGGGCTTACTTTCTTTTCGTTTGCGATCGCAGATTCAACAATATAAGGTTCCTTAACAACAACTTCGCGTACTGCATCAATTCCATATTCCACATAAGAGTTGGCAATGTCTGCTGCTCGCTGCGGATCTGAATCCGTACATGTCACAACGATCATGTGAGTAGAACTTGGATTTGTGATAGTAACCTGTTCATTCAGCTGTTCAACTGTCACATCCAGGTTTTCAGACTTGATAACACGCTTTACAACAGGACGACTTTTGAAGAATACTTCATAGTCAGGTGCCAGCTGGGTACCAACCTGCAATCCCTGTAACAGTTCACTTGTTGTAGAACCTTCCGATTTCAGGTAAATTGTGGCCTTTGCACTGTACATCGGAGTGGTAAAGAAGAATGTATATACACTCGCAATAATTGTGGTAACAAGCGTTACCACAATTATCATTTTCCATCGATTTTTCAGTGCAAGAAACAATTCCTTCAGATCAATGACATCTTCATCCTGAGCTGCAAGTGTTTTATTTCCTGCATCCATCAGTGATTACTCCTGATCTCTCTTCTTCAGTACAACTGCACCTGCAATTGCAACAACGACTGCTGCACCTGCGAAGTAGAACATTGTGTTGTTTCTGACTGCTTCTACTGTGCCGTTAACTTCTGTATTTACGGATGGCTTTGTTACAGCTGTGCTGGCTTTAGCTGCTGGTACATATACTACAGCAACTGGAGAAAGGTCTTCGAATGTAGCTGTGATGGAGTCGTTAGCTGCATCTACTGCATCTGGAGCGATCATTTCAAGAACATTTCTCTTTGTGGAGTAGTGCATAACGAATGCTTCACCACCGCTACTTACTGCTGCATTTAAGCCTGGAGCATTCAGAGTAGCTGTAATTGGGCCTTTAGGTTCTTCACCGTCTACAGTAATTGTCAAATCCTGGAATGGTGTCAGCATATTGACAGCGCTCATATCAACAATCTTGGAATTATCTGTAGTAGTAACAAATGTCTTACCATTGTCTTTCTTAACATTTTTTACTTCTGCACCACTTGTATTGATAACTTCATTAACTAAGTCATTAACCGTGATCTTTTCAGTTCCTTTACCAGAAACACTAGTAAGAGCAGAAACAACAGCTTTAGGTGTATCTGTGTTTTCAAAAGACAATTCCTGATCCAGTGTAGCTGTTACAGTACCTGTAACAGGCTTACCATCAACCTTAATAGAGCTGTCGTCAACAATACCACCCTTTAATGGGCTTCCGTCTTCAGCGAATACTGGTGTTGCAAGAGCGAATGCAAGACCACAGGCCATCAGACCCTTCATAAATTTGTTCATTGTGTTGTCCCCCTTCATAAATACCTTGGACGTATTATTTTATAATTGTGTATTAGTACACATCTATTAGTATAGATTCTCCTACCCTGAAAATCAAGAAATTATACAAAATTACATACCTGTTACAGGAAAGAAAATCTTACCCATTGAAACAAAGTTAATAGTATTTAATTAATCGTAGTACAGATCAACGATCAGTTGAGGAAGTTTCTCTTCATCTACATTAAACTGTGTACGGAAACTGCCCTGTACCACTTCACCTGGCAACTGATATATATCATCAAATGTATAATCGATCACCATATCGAGAATATCTGATATTTCTGTCAGTTCAACATTTGTATATACGCGATCAGCAACATCAGATACACGATCCAAAGCCTTATCAAAATCACTGGTGATTAATGTCTTCAATGCATCCAGATAAGTATTCAGATATTCCTTCTGCCTCTCCATACGGATTTCATTAGAACCGGAAATATCGGTATTTCTATGTCTGATGAATTCTTCTACATTAGATGCATCTACAGTGACAATACTTCCTTTTGTCCATTCCGGATTGACTTCTGCAAGCAGGTCATCTTTGACTTCTACCTGCATTGGACCGACAACATCCTGGATCAATGAAAGATCATCAAGTGCAATTGTCATGTAGTATGTAATTGGAATGTTATGCAACAGTCTGCTGACAGCATCCTTTGTATACAGTGTTGACTGCTTAGTGCTTGTACCATACGCATATGATAAAGCAAGATAGCTCTTATCCCAGCCAAGGAAGTTATGTTCCAGGTCATAAATCTTGATATCAACATAAGCACTTCGATCAAGCTGCAAAATACGATACTGGCTGTTTTCACGATCAAAACTGAGTAACAGAACAAAGTCAGACTGACCACCCTCTCCATCTCTTGTATCAACGCCTGTAATCAGGAAATTCATCAGATGGGAGTTATAGCTGTATTCCTTACCATCCACTGTATATGTATGGTAATCCTCATCTTCCCGCAAGGAAGAAGTCTGGCCGTCATTTGTTTTGATTCTGTTTGGTGTGCATGCGCATAATGTAAGGCATGTTGCTGCAGAAAGAAGCATTTTCAATAATTTCATAGTGCTCTCCTAGTACATCTGGAACAGAAGTTTCTGTTTCATGTGATGTTCTTCCATATTATATTGATTTCATATTCTTCTTACAAGGAATCAATGACGAAACACATAAAAGAAAACAGGCTTCAGTGATTATGGTACATTACCAAAACGCCAAAGCCTGTCATTGTTCATACAGGTTCTTCAATGCGATTCCACCTTCAGTTTTCCATTCCGTATTCCCATTGGCACTGGCTCCTGTTACAAAATAGGCAGCTTTCGATAGAGAAGCAAACAGAATATCATCCGTTCATATATAATTTCTGATTTTTACCCTTTTCCAGTTCCTTGTTACGGATGGTATGAGCAGGACAGCTTGCAGTTGGCGTTGAAACGATCACGCTTCCTTTTCGATAGCTATATACGGTATACCATGGCACTTCTCCAAACCTGTATCTGTTCCGTAAGCCTCGCTTGATGTTTTCTGAGATGGAATGACTTTCTTCCTGTGCAAAAAACCCGCAAAGATTGTAAGCAGAAACTCTGATCCAAAACAGGATGTATCAATGCCTTCCTTTTCAAAATATACCGATACTTCCATATCCGTTAATTCCCTTGTATACCGCAGAGAATCTGCCGTATTTCTGGCAAATCTGGATACGGATTTGACCAGAATCATGTCAATTCCATGATTCCTTGCTGCTTCCATCATCTTCTAAAAGGCAGGTCTGTTTTCACTCTGTGTACCAGTTAACCCTTCATCCGCAAAGATATCGACTAACTTCCAGTCAGGATGACTGGCAATGATACGCTGAAACGATTCCATCTGCAGATCAAGGCTTTGCTACTGTACTTCTTGATCCGTTGATACTCTGCAGTATGCTGCTGCTTTCTTATTGATCATAGAAGGATGTTCTTGATCAGACTGTAATGCCTTTCTGATGATACGCACGTTTTCATTGAGAGTGGATTGTTCGCTTACAGTTCCACACATACCGGTATTCCTCTTCCCAGCAGCAGCTGTGCCTGTTCAAAGTCACTTCGGCTGGATGATGATCCTGTAGATACTGCTGTTCTTTTTCTCCTTCGTTTTTCTTTCGTACATGATTGAGATAATCCACGGTATAGGATTTACGCGTCAATTGATCCCCTGCATAGGCTTCATTTGTCAGCATTCCCATGACATTCCGTTTCGTCCACTTTCTTGTCACACCATGGATTTCCTCATATGCATTCATCTTTTCCGCAATGGCAGAACATGATTTCCAGCCAGAATCAGTTCAAATACCATACGAACTCGATCTGCCTCATCCTCTTTGATATGCCATTGATAAATCCCATCGGTTGCTTCCCCTTCCCGTACATAGCCATAGACAGCTGCTCGGATCGGATCCCCTTTTCTGTTACGATAGACCTGTGCCAGTGTAATATTCATAGAAGTGCTGTTGGACTCCTCTTGTGAAATGATGGCCAGAATCGATAACAGCAGATCAATGTTCTTTTCACTTGTATTCAGATTCTCTTTTTCAAAACATACCGGAATCCCAAGCTGATTGAGTTCTCTGACATATTCAATACACTCTGCATAGTTTCTGGCAAACCGGGATACTGATCTGGTATGGATTTCATCCACCTTCCCTTTCCTGCAGTCATTCATCATCTTCAGAAATCCGGGTCTTTTACATGCCAGTCTGCCGGAGATTCCTTCATCCCCATAAATACCGATCAGCTCACAGTCTTCCCTGTTTTCAAATAATGCCTGATAATACCGCTTCTGCGCCTTACAGTAAAGATCCTGTTCCTCCTGCAGTGTTGATACACGACAATACGCCGCAATCCGTTTTTTCTTCACTCCTGAATCATAATGATCTGTTTTTGGATGCCTTATTCCTTCATGATGTACAGTTCTGATCTTTTCCATGCACACCTCCATTCCTGTCTGTACAATGATCAGGTAAAAACAATTGTATCGTGTTACGGGAAATCAGTAACATAGAGCCATCCATGATTGCACAGAATAATCCCGGTATCAATGCATGCATCATGCACACATCCATACCGGGATTTATTCATTTTATAATCGTTTACTTCTGTACTTCCTGCCTGGTGTGATACTTGCCTGAAGCAAACATGCCAGCCACCTTTGCACAGGCAACAGAAGTACCCTGTGCCTGTTTCCATGATCCATCAACAAACAGATCAACGCCAGTTACCATGCTGTAGGAAGCAGGATTACCATCACTGTCAAGTGCTCCAACACTGATCACTTCTTCATAGCCTGCAGGAAACAGGGTATCTTTACGGTTTCCAACATTCCCCGCCGCAGCTACCATGACAATTCCTTTATCATCTGCACGTTGTATGACATCATGCAGTTCTTCACTTTCCATGATGGAAAATGCCATGCATATGATATCGACATCATATGTATCCATGCAGTCCTGGATTGCTTCAATCACATAGTCATTGACTCTTCGATCTTCACAACTGACTTTAAGAGGAACCAGTGAACAGTCTGGTGCAGCAGATAAGATGATTTCCGCAAGCATGCTGCCATGGCCTTTGTCATCCGTCGTATCCGTTGTGCCATCGATATAGTTATAACCAGTGATCACATTTCCATTGACTTCAGAAATACCGGAATCCAGTATCGCAACACGCATGGATTTTTTATGACAGGCAGATAGACACAGGAGTGAAAACACACATACAAGAAGTTTTTTCATTGTTGCAGCAGATCTGTTTCCACCTGAATGGATTCAACGATTTCTTCCCCTTCATAACAGTCATAGCTGACCGTTACGGCTGTTTCATCTTCCCTGAATACACGTGAGAAGGTAATCGAAGAAGCCGAAGTACCAGGCTGCATCCTATCACTCTGATAGAGGATCTTTCCAGATTCATCCATCATGGTAATCATCAGATCATAGCTGTTATCTGATGGATTAAGGATCAGCACATCCTGTTTCCTTTCCCCTTTGACGATGGAAATCTCATCCAGAATGGAGAGTACAATACTGTTTTCCACGACTGGTGAAGGCGGATCAGACCGGTTCATTAATGTAACCACACCTATGACAGCTCCACCAGTCACAACACCAGCACCAACAAGCCAAGGCACTGCCGTTTTTGGAATCTTTATCTTGAAATCCATACGTGCTCTCCCTTCTGTTTTTCATATGTCCATGTACCACCTGCTGATATCGTACCACTCTGCTGTCCATATGTAACGGATAAAGGAACAGAAGAAGTAATGGTACTGGAATCACCATCCGGGCTGATTGTAATCAGATATTGTGTACATACGGTAAACTCAGATGGAATGGATGGGGCATATACATCATTGCCTGCATACCTTGCCTGCACAACATATTCTTTTCCTGGTAATAATCCACTCACCTTTGTTCCCTGTAACCACTGTCCACCATTGACTCTGATCTGTACGTTACCTGCTTCACTATCTGTCATACCAAGTACTTCAATGACATCGTCTGTCGCAATGGCTGTAATCGATGGTGTTTCGACTGTCTTACGATCCAGTTGTGTGAGAATCTTCATGCTTTGCGCGGCATGATGGTTGATACATGCTTCATCTGGAATGAAGGATGCATAGATGGATGTACCATCCAGCTTCATACCAGCAAGATCAATCTCACACTGACCATTGACAAGTGTCTTTCCACCGATCTTTGTTTCATCTTTGTACAGTTCGACTTTACCGGTTAATGGACGCAGATCCACACCCGTTACAGTCACACTGACTTTCAGCAGATCATCTGCACTCAGATGCAATACCTTCATGAAATCATTCCATATACTGTCTTTCTTTAGTACAGCCACATCAATATTCGGATGGGCTTTTGTAATGGTAATGTTTTCCGTATCATTGGAAGTAATCACATAGTTGCGATTACCGCTTTCTGCTTTGACTTCATAGCTGCCAACATTCACAAGTCTTTCCTCACTGCGTAATACTGCATTTACAGGATTACCGGAAACATCCGAATAGACAGCCTGCAGAGAATCCAGCTGATCAAAGCCTGTATAAGTAAGGGTCTGTGGACTGTTCCATGTCACAGATACGGATAATGGATGAATGACATACGGGAAGGATGTATCCGGGAATACATAATTTCTGTTGGATAAACCAGTTACAACAGCTGTATATGTTCCTGCTTCCACACCCTTATGGCCATCCAGCATGACTTCACAACGATCCCCTTCTTCCAGGTTGACAACCTGTGCGGTAATACCGGCTGTATTGCCATCGTATGTCTTTTCAGCCTTACCATCGATTCTGATCTTTGCCTGCTTTGGATTTACAGTCACTGTTTTTGAGCATGCTGTTGCGTTGTAATCCTCATCCTCATCCTTATATGCTGTAATGACTGCTGTACCTGCAGAAACAATGACAGCCTGGTTATCTTCAATCCGGATGATGGATGGATCTGAACTGCTGTAATGCACTGCACCATTTCCACTGCCACCACCTGTTTTCAGACGTAATGGATCATCACCATATACACATGTATCTACAACACCCAACTGCAGTGCATCCTGGGTTGCCTTAAGGTTTGCTGTTAACAGAATATCCGCAACAGCTGATGCCAGATACAGATCATTTTCCCTGTATCGGATTCGAATCGTACCCTTTGATAAGCCCTCAATGGTGTTGCCAATAACAGGATTCCATGTCTTTCCTCCATCCATACTGTATTCCATCGATTCATCCGTTCCATGAATGGAGCCGTCTTTGGAAACGGTAGAAGAAGGATGTACAACAACAAGGTTCTGTGGCTGCGTGCGGTCTGCCTTATTGACTGACAGCACTGCCGTTACCTTCTGTGACTGATATGTTTCACTTTCAGGTGTCGTCATTGTAATCTGGAATGTACCAGCCTTACTTACGGTTAATAATGAGCCGGACAATGTACCCTCCCCACTTCCACCTGTGATTTTCCAGGATGGGTTACCGATGATTTCACCAGAGAATAAAGTACTGATATCAATCGGGGAACCATCGTAAGTCTGACTGCGATCTTCTCCAACCATCTGCGTTGTCAATTTTCTGACAACAATAGTCATGGTTGCACGCAGATCATCCGTATTACGCATTTCTTTACCGTTCTGCAGAATACCATAAATTGTACAAGGACCGACCATCATGGAATGATAGGCACCCTTATACCATGTAACCGGTACATCAGCCATGGATCCATCCCGCAGGTTTACAGTAACCTTTTCAGGTAATGGCATATCTTCAAATGCTGTACCAAGTGTTACAACAAAATCATCCACAGGCACAACAGAAACAATGTCGTTTCTGACTGTAAAGGTGAACTGTTGCTGCAAGGATACTTCTTTGACTTCTCCATCATCATTCGTATAGCTGCCCTGTGCTGTAATGACAGCTGTAACAGCTTCGCCCATCTTCTGTTTTAATACGATGCTTTCATTTTCCATTGCCAGATACGGGTTATCTGAAATGGACCACTGAACAGAAAGACTGTCTGGTGCATGGGATACAGATGCATGTACAACTTGTGTACCAGGTTGTGCATCGGCAGAAATAACCGTATCACTGACCTGAATTTCAGAAGGTGTAATCGAAGAATTCTGCACATTGACAACAAGCGTATTTTCCAGAACATAGCTGTCCGTCAGAGGATAGGATGCACTTAATACAGCCTCTCCTTTGATTTTACCAGTCAGTACATGGTCATTTACCTGCACACTGCCACTGCCTGTCAGTATCTGTTCACTGATATTGTCTGAGCGTAACAGAATTGTTTTACCATTTGCCATCAGACAATAGTAGCTTAACTGCACTTCCTGACCGGTATACAGTGTCAGACTCTGATCGGTTGAAGATATGATGTTGCCATTTGCCGCAATCAGCAGATCGGTTATGCCTGAAAATTCAGAAGGCATGACAGTTGCGCTCAGTTGCGTTTCATTGCCAGCCATATCCACTCCGATGACTGTAAGCGTTTCTACTGTTTCATTACCGTTACCATGATAGCTGAATGTTGCATTTTCTATCGGTACCTCCTGCCCATTGATATAAATACGAGTATTGGCCTCGGCTGTACCGGAAACCGTATAGGCTCCATCATATGAGAATACAACACTGTCAGATAACATCACTTCTGGTGGAGTTACATCACATTCAACCGTAATGGTGTTTTCCGTATAGTCACCAGCACCATTGATCGCAATCACTTCAATGTTACTGCCACCTTCCGGTATGGTCAGATTATGTACTGTTGTACCATTTTCTTCCAGTGTATATTCCTGAATGTTACCTGCTTCATCTGTGATATAAGCATCATCCAGTTTCATCAGATATGAAATGCTCTGATCCGATGTCATCTGCAGCAAGATTTCTTCACTGCTGACCTGTGTAGTGAATGAACCTTCCATCATCGTATCCTGACTGTTGTCTGCATTACTGTCCGTTCGCACAGAACAAGCCGGGTATTTTCCATTCACCGTATAACTCAGTTTTGCCGGGTTGCTTACTGGAAGCTCTTTTGCATCTGATATCAGTGGATCACTGTAATAATCCGTTCCATTAACAGTTTTATATGCCGTTACAACAGCCTTATATTTCCTGCCTGGAATGACACCTTTTGTTACTGGTTCGTCTTCTGCAACTCTTTCACCCTGCTCGTTTTTGACAAAGCTGCCATCCGGATTCTTCTGATACTGAACCTCCTGATACACATAACCGAAATCAACTGTCGTTTCCGTGACTGCCATTCCGGATACACCATCAATCTCATTCCCGTTTTCATCCGTCAACGTGACAAAGTAACCATCTGCACCTGCTACCGGATTCCAACAGATACGGAACTGTCCATCTCCACATGGTAAAACAGACAGATTTGTTACAGCAGAAGGTGTATTCGGATTGACCCATGTAAATACGGTATCTGTTAATGCAGAGGTCACCGCATTACCACTTTCATCATTGACGACAAGCCGTACTGCATATGTACCACTTGCCAGTGTATCCGGTAAGGATACGGAAATGGAATCCGTCTTTTCATCTACGGATATGGATGCATCCGTAATCCTGAAGCCTGCCGGTTCAGCTGACATCATCTGAGCATAGTATTCGTTCCGCTGATCTTCTGATAAAACAGAAAGATCTTCTTCATCCAGTGTTACCGCATCATTGATTTCCTGCTGATTGACAAGATATACATCCACACTTGCACCATCACTCATATTCTGCAAGTTGCAGTCTGTTGTCAGCGTATGACCGTTCAGCTGTGGTGTACCTGCTGTAATGGATGAAGTTTCCTTTACTTCATGGGCAATCACATCCGCATCAATGTCATACTGGATCTTCCATGTACCATTCTGAGGTGATACTAAACCGATACCAAGCCAGTGCTCTTCCTTACCGCTTTGAGATTCATCTGCACCGATTGTCTGAATGATGCAGTTGTCATCTTTCTTCAGCTGAATCTTATTACCGCTTGGATCAATGATTCTGATGTGATTCAGTACATTTTCACAGTCTTCATACTGTACCTGAATCAAAGAATAGTCGTTATCTTTGATTGTAACTTCTTCTACATTCCACTTTCCCTGAGTACCGGATGTTGTTTCCAGTGTCGTCATATTATCACCTAGCAACATGACACCACTGACATTTCCATCTCCAGTATCATAGGTAACCGATAATGCATTTTCAATGTCACCCTGCGGAATGGAGAATTCTTCTTCCAGATATTCCCAGTCATCAAAGAACTTCACTTTTCGATCTGTCCAATAATAGCTGACAGATACCGGAATACCGATGACTCTGATACCGGTATAGACGCGATATGTGGAAAGCTCAGCCATGACAGCCATCACTTCCTTACCACCTACAAGCGGAACATATTTTGGAATGTAAATACCGGCATATGCCTTACCACCTAAGGAAAGATTACCGAAAATCGTATCCAGTCTTGGATCAGCAACAAACCAGAATCCGGCTTCTCCTCGAATGATACCAAGAATATTGATCTTGGATTCATAACCAAGGTCGACACATGGATAAACAGTACCATCTTCCATCTTTGTGCCATACAGCTTCAGATGGGCACCAACTTCCTCAAAGATCTTCAGTCCGATGATCTTGGCTTCTGCAGCTGTAAAGGAAATACCCTGTCCACCAACCGACATGTCAATTTCATCCACCGTGAAGGTATACATCGTCGGGTCCGCATAGCCTGTATAAACAGACAACGTTGTCGGCGGGAAGATATTGAAATTGGATTTGATCGTATCGTACAGTCCGGATACCCCACCACCGATTCTTGTCAGAAATCCTGCAACGGATAATGGAATCTTTACGACATCACCAGATGCAACAAACTTCAGGCTGTCAGGATAGATCTTACCCGTATCTTCCTTGACTAAAGCAAGTTCCATTTCACATTCAAAGGCATCTCCAACCTTGACCTGTGCGCCTACCCCGATATACCAGCCATCATAATCAATGGAATTGATTTCAAAATTTGCACCAGCTCCACCGCTTGTAAACTTCGGTAAGGAATCATCGGTCAGATTGATGCCACCTTCTGCCTTGACACCTTCCAGCTGTGCCGTAAGATCATCTTCATTGACACCATAGCGCATTTCTTCCAAATTCAAGGAAAGCAGATCATCTGTCTTCTTTCCTTCACCGACTGTGCTGTTAAGGTCATCACGCTTGGAATATTTTTCTTCTAATGGGGATGGCGTTTCATCACTATCATCACCTCCATTGGAAGCATTGGACCACCAAGGCAGGGATACGGAAATGCTGCCACCAAGTGAAATTGTTTCTTCGCCGATGACCGCATTGGATACGCTGACCTGCATACCGGTCAGAGCACCGACTGTTTTTGTCAGCTGTGTTCCGACTACACCTGCCGGTGTGATGATTTCCACATCTTCCGTTTCCTGATAATCATCCTTGATTTCACCAGAACCGATATTGTCATTGAGATCTTCATTGTTGGAATCATCATCTTTACCACGTAATTCATAAATACACTCATCATTGAGGGCAATATAGAAATCACCCTGGTGGAACTGATAATCTCCGACAAAAAGACTTCCATTACCACTCAGAATGAGCCCTGAATGGATATTGCCATACCACTTGTATCCGCTGAAAGCATCCCGGAACTGATCCTGCAAAGATTCCACATGATCGTTGTAACGGGTAACTGTAATCACAGCATTTTGATTGAAATGATTCCGATACAGAATGGCGGAATTGATGGTTGCACCATTTGCGATCGTATAGCTGATATGATCATTGAGTTCATATTCACCAATCGTACCACGGATTGTCAAAAGTGTTTCGAAGTCTTCCGGAATGGAGTCCTCTTCACTTTCCCCCACAGCAACATCATAAATCCAGTCACCATCTTCGTTTTTCGTACGACCGACATACATGACGCCATATTCTTTTGCTTCGTAGCGACGATCATCACTCATCTCAAGTACAACATGCATGGAACCATACTGTTCACTCTGCAGGATAAGCTGATGGGAATGTGCTTTGTACGCAAAGTCTGCATTCGATGGTAATGTCACTGTCAAAGTCGCATCATCCACAATGGTGATATCCCCTTTGGAAATGGATGTACTGTCACCGGTAACTTCATCCACAAGTTTCATTTCCCATTGGTTATCACCCTTAAGGATTTCCATGCCTGTACCACGGATTGTCACCTTTTTATTCACGCTACCTGTATACAGTGTGGAAGGAGCAACCTCACTGAAGGATACCTGAGGCAATGCACCACTCTGTGCAGGTAAGATGATATATTTCAATCCTTCACTCAGAATGTCTTCATGGCTAACCTGAATACCTGCCTGTTCGACGGATGTCTTTTCAACAATCGATGGATGGACATAGAATGTCACATCCTTTGTATCACCGGCAGAAATATCAACATACATTTCATCCTGCTGATCGATGACACTTAGGTTTTCAGAAACACCAAGTTTCACAAGTACATCCTGTAATGTGTTCTCCGTATGATTTGTAATGGAAACCATGATTTCAAACGGATCATATCCAACCGCATAGCCGTCTCTTTCTTCATTGAGTGCAACTTTCTGCGGAGCACTAATCTGAATGGAAAGATCATCTGATCCTACCACATCAGAAATACTGCCGATGCCATAATATGTCTCATAGGTGACCGTACCACCAGCATGTAAGGATTCCGGGTTATAGTACAGTGCTACTGCACTGTCTGCTCTGCCATATTCATTCTGATCCGTTGTAAAGTTCAGTAATGGATTGACTTCACATTCCCACTTTGTTTCCGCAAGGGTGTTATAGTGGGCAACGGTCATCTGATCCGGTTTTCTGCTGCCTTCCCAGCCATACAGGACACCACGTGAGCTGACATTGGCTGCCATCTTGCGGTCCATGGACTGCCAGACCATCGGAACATCATTTCCCATCAGTTCCTTTTCGTTTGTAATGTATTCTCTTCCAGCCAGTAATAAGGAACCATCGTTGGCACCAAGCATCGTATCGATGAGAATTCTTGATCCAAGAGATACTTCTGCGCCAGATCCATTGGATACTTCATAGCGGATACGGACATTGCCGACTTCCGGATCAGAAAAATCCGTAACAAGCTTTAATGTCTGTGTAACCTGTACCCCATTGACCTGCCATACTGTAATAGCTGTGGAACCGGAAAGAACTGTAGAAGATACAATACCACCTTCATCTATATAATCATTACCAAAGATGTAATCTTCACCATTGATCCTAAAAGTTGTAAAGGCTGTTTCCGGCACCTGATTGAAGAAAGTCAGGAAGGAATAGCGGTCTGTTGTTTTGGATGGCATACCATCCTGTGTCGATACCGCAAATCTTCCGGTTGTTTCACTGACATCCACCTGGATGATCGTATTACCTAAGGTCAGCGTTGCGTCTTCCTGTTTTGCCTGTACAGGTAATACCTGCAGCATCACAACAAAGCTTAATAGAAACGCTGTCAGTTTCTTCCTCATCTTCCTTCCTCCTTTCCTGCATAAATTTCAAGTAAGACTGTCTGCCTCTCCTGATCACGGATCAGCATCGTATAATAGCCTGGTGTTTCAAATCGATAGCTTCCATCCAGAATTTCCTTACTGTAATCTTCTGTTACCAGTTTGAAATCACCCTTTGGATGTTTTCCTTTGAGAATCTGAATGACCATGTTTTCATTGAATCCGGTTGTAACAAACGTATTACCGGACTGTTTCATATCGACACGATGATCTGTAACAAGCACGCCATTTATGATCTGATGTGGTTGCTTTGGATCATAGACGGTTACCTGACGGGTTGTGGTTGTTTCATTGCCGGCAACATCCTTTGCATGATATGTGATTTCATAGATGCCTGGTGTATGAACATCGATATGATGCGCAACGGTCAATCCATCCGGATCCTTGTTTTCATCTTCCACGATGACTCCTTCCAGCAGGTCGATTTCTTCATCGAGTGGGATTGCTGTGGTTGTCTCAGGTAATGTAATAGATGGAGCTGTGACATCAATCAGATCGGTTGTAAAGGTAACTTTGGTCTGATTGCCGGTTGTATCCTGAACCGTAAAGCTGATCGGCTCATTCTTTTCCAATACGTATGAAGCATGTTGAGTATCAGTTACTTCGATCATTTCAGGCCATACAACATCTTCATCTGCCTCAAACATGACTTTTAAAGGCTGATTTAACAATGTATCCCGATCTGTTGTGATGCTGATTTCTGCAGCCTTTCGATCAATCCAGTCGACCTTTGCTTCGATTGTACCGATCTGTTCTCCCTTACCATCGGTATACTGATAGGTGAATGTGCCGTTTTCTTCAAACACATGATATGCTGCACCATTATTATTGAGAATGACAATCTGTTCATCCCCAACTGCCTTCAGCTGAGCACTTACAGATGTGCTGATCGGATCCATTGTGGAATAGACGACTTCCACTTCCGGCAGCTCAGTTGTAATCCAATCGACTTCAGCTTTCTGTTCAGTCGTATTACCGGCACGGTCCGTTGCCTTGAATACAAAGGTACCATTCTCCTTGAATTCGTAGGTTGAAATACCATCTTCCCATTCTACTGTTTCATTGGCAAAGACAAGTGCAAATACATGGAATGGTGTTTTGCCTGTATGTTCTGGCGTATACTGAATACTGATTTTTGGAGCAGTCTTATCAATCCATCTGCATGTATATGCATACTGACTCCTGTTGCCAGCACGATCATACAGTTCAAAAACATGCTCGCCATTTTCTTCAAATACATACACCAGATCATCTGCACCACTCTGTTGGTCGTAAGCGTGCAATGTAACGGTAACATTCTGATTGGTCCATGTATCATGATCTGCAGTCAGTATACCTGTTGGGGCAACAAGATCAATATGATCCACGGATACGGTAATGGAACCTTCCGTTCCAGCCTTGTTTCTGTAATGGAATGTATGAGAACCATTGGTATTGAATACATGACTGTAATCTTCTTCCATTGGAGAAAGAGAATCACGGAAGGAAAGCTTTGCTGTGACAGGCTGATTTGTCCAGTATGTATTCATGTCCTGCACAACACCATCCACTGTATATGTAACAAAAGGTACAATCTCATTCTTGTCAATGTTCGTTACTTCCACATGATAACTGCCGATATTACCTGCTTCATCACGGAAGTAGAACATATATTCGCCATTTTCAGTAAATACATGCTGATCTCCATCTGGATCCACTTCATAGATTTCTTCATCTTCATGGATGATCTTTTTCAGATATGTAATATTGGAGGAATGATCATCCTTGGCGGCTATGCGAACCGCTACATCCTGATTTGTCCACTCTTTTGTGGAAAAGGATACATCATCTTTCGTACATGTCGGTACAACCGTATCAATACGGACTTCTGACTGTTGCGTTTCCAGTGTGTCCGATGCTTCATCATACAGGTCATATTCCAGAACGCCCCATGTTTTGACGTGATATGTATGGTTCTGCGCATCGATGACTTCAATCTCATCACTGTTTTCACTGACATCCTTTTCATTAAACCGCACTGCCTGGATTGTCTGTCCACCAATCGGTTCAATGATGACTTTCAGATCATGATTTACAGTAACAGAGCCATCGATTTCATGATCTTCAAGATCTTTGAAGATGACTTTTGTAGAAGTGATGGAATGATCAATCCATGTCACTTCAGCCATGAATTCACCTTCATTCCCTGCTTCATCCACAAATCGGAACAGCTGTTTTCCATTATCCTGAAACAGGTATGACTGGTCCTTGACTTCCGGTTCAATGACAGTTACAGCCGATTCATCTTCAAATGTCCATCTGGCTTTGACATACATACCTGTACGGGTAGATGGAGAATATGTCATATGCATGATTGGCGCTGTACAGTCAAGCTTTACCTTCAGTGACTGTGGTCTGGATCTGTTTCCAAGATCATCTTCACTGCATACTTCTACTGTATAAATGCCATCCATGTTTTCCAGTGTAAATGAGTTATCTGTTGTAGAAATCCATTCCATGGTTTCATTCCAGCGGTACAGATACTGCGCAAAATCATCTGACTGGCATTCCATTGTAAATGCTGCTGACTGGTGTGCTTTCTGATCTGCCTGTAAACTGGAAAGCGTAAAGGATGGTGCCTGATGATCAATGCAGTTGACTTCAGCCTGCATTTCAGACCTGTTACCGGCTTCATCAACACAGATGAACGTATGGCTTCCATTTTCTTCAAATACATGTTCCTGTTCCGTTACCCATGTACCTTCATTGCTTGTGGCAGTTACGGTAACCGGATCGGCTGTTCGCTCCGTTGTACTATAGGACAGACTGATGACAGGTGCTGTGATATCATAGATGATTTCAGCCTGCATGACTTCACTGACATTTCCAGCGACATCGCGGAATTTTGCTTCGATGTGATGTTTTCCTTCCACTGCTTCAAACTGGAACAGATAGGTATAGGCATAAGGCATCCAATCGGACCATTCTCCCTCTTCTTCTCTAATCTGCATTTCCATCCGTTCTGCACGGATAAAATCATCCTGAACTTCATTTCTGATCACAACTGATGTGTCATTGGAATATCCGTTTCCATCATGTCGGATTGTTCCCTTTGGTGCTTCAATATCCTTACGGAATGGTTTTGATACTGCAGTTATGATGTTTCCACATCCATCCACAGCACGCACATGTACATACTGATCTCCTTCTTCGATTGAAACAGGAATGATCAGAGAAGTTGGATCTTCCACTGTAATCATTTCCTCACTCACTTCAGGAGTATCACTGATCGCATATTCCACCTGTAAAAAGGAAGTTACTGTATTATCATCTTCAATGACAACATGCACATCAAACCCAATATCCCCTGGCATTTCCGCATTTCCATCCGGTGTAAAACTCACCTCAGGTGCGGTATTGTCAATCTGACATACCGTAGAGGCAGTTGCCTGATTCATCGCCGCATCACTTACACGTACTTCCAGTGTCCAATTACCATTTTCATTTTCCGGTGTTTCGATCAGATTCGTATCCGTTAATGTCATCCATGGCACATCTTCATCTGCCTGCTGAATCCATCTGTATTCCTTCTTTTCTACTGCAGTATGCTCATCTTCACTGATCAGCTGTACAACATGCTTTTTTGCATATCCATATGTATCACATGTCAAAGATACTTCCGGTGCATCCTGGTCTACAAGGATTTCTGTTTCCTGCGTTGCGAAATGACCATGAGAATCTTCAGCACGCACTGTCAATGTATACTTCCCGGAAACAATTGGAAAAGGAACAGGTCCGTTTTCTTCCAGTTTGCCTGTCAAACTTTCTTTTCCTGTTTCTGCATCCTTCCATGTGTACGTAACATTCGGGTATGTTTCATCCTTGTCTGTGACAGTGACATCTGCACTGATATTATCCCCTTCAAACTTTGTGGAAGAGATCATGATTTCCGGTGCATTCAGATCAAAGTCAAACGGGTTTTCAATGGTGTATGGCTCACTGGTATTCCCTGTACGATCGGTACCGATCACACTCAGATACCATTGTCCTTCTTCTTCCGGTACACCAGTCACAAAGACATCTTTGACTTCTTTTGCGTCCATCCACTCTGCAGGAAGTACAGATGCATCCTTATGGAAACCATACTGAACATAAGAAACACCACATCCATCATCTTCAAGCTTCAGCTCTACCGTTCTGTTTTCATCATAGATGACTGCCTGATCTGACCAGGATGATACATATGGTGCAGTCGTATCAATCCGCACACCAAAATCATCCATATATCCGATCCATTTTCCGATTGCTTCATTCAATCGGGTTGAATCCTCTGCAGACTGTCCCGCTTCATCCACGATACCCCGCAGGTTAAAGGAAGAAATACCCACAGCATCCACATCCATACCTTCACTGACATGGCTGATGAAATCAGCTGTAGCTGTTGTTGTATCATCCGGTACATATACTGCAGTGGCACCATTTGAAAGTGTGATGGATGGACTTCCATTCACTTTGATGTTTTCATGGAAAGTCAGATGGAATACCATCTGATCTCCTGTCTTCAATACGGAATCTTTGGAAAAACCTTCCGAAGTAACCGATACAAGTTCCGGTGGTCTGTTATCCATCCAGATTCTGCCGTTTTTTCCGACAAGCGAATTCAGATTGGAAATATCATCTTCACTCATTGATTTTGTTACTGAATTGGAGGCGCCATCTTTGAATGTAAAGGAAGATGTACCAAGTAAGGAAATTCTGTAATGATCCGATATGACTTCTCCGTTAGATGGAATGGTATATACGGCCTGTACAACACCTTTACCACTTACATTATCAAAGGAATACTGAACAGCCTGATCCGAAACAGGTGAAAAAGTAAACTGTGGAATCGTATTCAAAGTTACATGTTCAGAAAACTGCATGGTATATGTAATCTTTGTTCCAGCAGCATGATTTTCACTCAGCTGATTGCCATCATCTGTGGTTGCAGAAATAAAGGTAACAGATGGTCTGACAACATCTTTGATGGAAAGATTACAGTTTTCCGTTTCCAGAGCGCCTTTTGTACCGATATGGTTATAGACATAATAACGGATGTAGGCTGTATCCTTTGGAATGGTTTTATCATTTACCGAAAGCGTATTCCAATGATGCTTTACTTTGTAGCTTTCACTTTTATGAGTCCACGACTGAATTGCCTTACCTGAACTGTTGTAGCATGTTACAGTCAGTTCTCTTGTATTGGTTCTAGATCCATTGGCACCAACACGTACAGAAGCACTCAGACGCAACTCTCCCTGATCACAACGTACTCTTGCGGCAGCATCGAGATAAATCAGCTGCGTCGTTGTCTGTGTCTTTTCTGAACTGGAATAATTGGAAAATGTCAGAAGATTCCTGTTATAGGAATTTTCATTCATTGTGATATTACTGCCAAGCCGATCTGTGGCATGGACTTCCGTCAATGTAAAACATAATACAGACGCCATCCCGATCAGAAATGCCATTATCATCTTACCTGTATATCTTCCGGACTTTCTCATACGTACCTCACTCATCGCATGTGGAATTCAATCATAGTCTAACATGAATAAAACGTGCGGAATGTGCCGGGGAACGAGTCGATGTTTTACAGGAATGAAAAAAGCAGAAGTGAATGACTCACCTCTGCCTGTATGTTATTTAGCAACAATGTTGACGATCTTACCAGGAACGACAATCACCTTCTTAACTTCCAGTCCTTCCAGGTTTCTCTGCACTGCTTCCTGCTGTAATGCGATGGATTCAATTACCTTTTTATCTTCATCCTTGTTGACTTCGATTGTTGTTCTGAGCTTTCCATTGATCTGTACAGCCATCTTGACTGTATTGACAACAAGCTTTGATTCATCTGCTGTCGGCCATGCATCATAGCTCATATCTGTTTCCCCTGTAATCATCTGATTCATTTCTTCACAGACATGTGGAGCAATCGGATACAGCAGACGGATAAAGGAAACAAACATATCGCGATTGACCTTACCAAGCTTATATACATCATTGATGAAGATCATCATCTGAGAAATCGCCGTATTGAAGTTCAATGACTCATAGTCTTCTGTAACCTTCTTCACAGTAAAGTTGAAGGAATAATCCAGTTCAGGAGTAGCTTCATCACAAAGCATGCCAGATTCATTAACTCTCCATACACGTTCCAGCCACTTTCTTGCCCCATCCATTCCCTTAGTGGACCAAGGCTTGGAAGAATTCAGAGGACCCATGAACATTTCATACAGTCTCAATGCATCTGCACCATGGGATGCGACAAGTTCATCCGGATTGACAACATTACCAAGAGACTTGGACATCTTGATGCCGTTTTCACCAAGGATCATACCCTGATGATAGAGCTTCTTGAATGGTTCATCATTGAATACGACACCACAGTCTCTGAGTACCTTGTACCAGAAACGGGAATACAGCAGATGAAGAACAGCATGTTCTGCCCCACCGATATAAAGATCTACCGGCATCCAGTGTTCAATCAGCTTCGGATCAGCCAGAGCTTTGTCGTTATGTGGATCCAGGTATCTTAAGAAGTACCAGCATGAGCCAGCCCATTGAGGCATTGTATTGGTTTCTCTTTTACCCTTGACTCCATCAATCTCAACATTCAGCCATTCTGTTGCGTTAGCAAGTGGAGATTCACCATCTTCGCTTGGCTGATAGTTTGTCACAGCTGGAAGTTCTAAAGGCAGATCATCTGTGGAAACAGTCTTCATTGTGCCATCTTCCATATGAATGATCGGAATTGGTTCACCCCAGTAACGCTGTCTGGAGAACAGCCAGTCACGCAGTTTATACTGCACCTTGGCATGGCCACAACCGTTTTCTTCCAGCCATCTGATCATTGTATCGATGGCTGTCTGCTTATCCATACCATCCAGGAATCCGGAATTGATATGCACACCATCTTCTGTCCAGGCTTCAACTTCAATGTTGCCTCCTTCCAGAACCGGAATGATTTCAAGATTGAACTTCTTTGCGAATTCATAGTCTCTTGTATCATGAGCAGGAACTGCCATGATGGCTCCTGTTCCATAGCTTGCTAATACATAGTCGGAAATCCAGATCGGAATCTTCTTTCCATTCACCGGATTAATCGCATATGCTCCTGTGAATACACCAGTCTTATCCTTGTTCAGATCCGTTCTTTCAAGATCAGACTTTGTCGCACATGCTTTCTGGTATGCTTCTACTGCATCCTTCTGCTCCTGTGTTGTAATGGCATTTACAAACGGATGTTCTGGAGACATGACGCAGTAAGTAGCACCAAATAGCGTATCACATCTTGTTGTATAGACAGTAAATACCTTATCTGTGCCATCAATATGGAAATCCACTTCTGCACCGGTTGATTTGCCGATCCAGTTTTTCTGCATTTCTTTTGTGGATTCCGGCCAGTCTACCTGATCGAGATCTTCCAGCAACTCTTCTGCATAGGCAGTGATTTTCAGAACCCACTGTCTCATATTTCTGCGGACGACCGGGTTACCATGTTCACTCTTACCATCCGTTACTTCTTCATTGGCAAGAACTGCCTTTTCTGCAGGACACCAGTTGACAGGCATTTCCGCTACATAAGCCAGTCCCTTATTGTAAAGCTGCAGGAAAATCCACTGTGTCCATTTATAGTATTCTGCATCACAGGTACGGATTTCTCTGTCCCAGTCATAGGAGAAACCTATTGCCTTGAGCTGTTCACGGAAGTGATCGATGTTGGCATATGTGAATTCTCCTGGATGGTGGCCCGTCTTTAAGGCAAACTGTTCTGCCGGCAGACCAAAGGCATCAAATCCCATCGGATGCATGACATTATAGCCCTGCATACGCTTCATTCTTGCCATGATGTCAGTTGCTGTATAACTTTCCGGATGACCTACATGAAGTCCCTGTCCACTTGGATACGGGAACATATCCATAACAAAGTACTTCGGTTTTGAAAAGTCATAGGCATCCGTTTTATACGTGCTGTTTTCTTCCCAGTAATTCTGCCACTTTTTTTCAATGGTCTTATGATCGTACATGTTAAATCCTCCTCTATATAATAAAAGACGTCCAGATCTTCATCTAAGGACGTCTTGAATCAACGCGGTACCACCTTAGTTCATATATCCAGTGATATATGCCCTTCATTCTATGCTGATAACGCATGCATTGCGGTCACTCGCAGGCTGAGTCACTGGTTTTTTCCGCTCCGGATTTCACCCGTATTCCGTCTCTCTTTGCCGGTCTGATCAGCTACTGGTCCTGTTCAACGTAACGCATTTATATTATCACAGCACATCTGTTTTGAAAACAGCTTCTTTTCTGTCTTTGACGGGTTTATAATGACATCCATAGGGAAAGAAGGAAAACATATGAAACGACCACTGATCGCATTAAGCGCAAGAAACCAGACAGCCAATCCGGATAATCCAATCCGCTCTGATAACAGCTCCTATTTTGAATATGTCAGTGCAGGAGGTGGTCTTCCATGTATTGCATTTGTCAAAGATGAAGATGAAGCAGAGCAGATCGCACATACTTTTGATGGACTGCTGTTAACCGGTGGTGAAGACTGCGACCCTGCCTTATATGGAGAAGAAAACACAAAATCAGAAGTCATTGATTCTGATCTTGAACAGAGTGATATCCTGTTATACAACGCCTTTGTCAAGGCAGGTAAACCTGTAATGGGGATCTGTCGAGGCATTCAGATCATTGCTGTATGCAATGGAGCAAAACTGATTCAGCATATACCGGATGTATTCCATACCGGGCATGCACAGAATCAGATGAATCCACCACGCGGCAGAAATGATACATGCCACAATGTCAGATTTGTTGCAGGAACAAGAATCGGTAAGCTGATGGGTGAATGCCATCCGGTTAACTCCTATCATCATCAGGCATTAGAACAATGCCCTGAGGGGTTTACTGTCAGCGGGTACAGTGAAGAAGGTATTATTGAAGCCATTGAAAAAGATCATGTGATTGCGGTTCAGTGGCATCCTGAACGCCTCCTCCATGATCCTGCTCATCTTTCCATCATGCAAAGCTTTATTGATGAATGTTCATCTTGTTAATCCTACCAGGTCCTCCACGATATAATCGGGGTGGATTTTTTCATTCATGCCTTCATTGACAATGGATCTGCCTTCTGTGACATATACAGTCGTCATCCCTTTGTTCAGCCATGGAATGATATCCCTTTGGAAGGATGTACCAACTGCCACAATTGAAGATGCTTCCACATTCAGATAGCGGATGACCATATCCAGATACAGTGGAGATCCCATTCCAAAATGAATGGCATCCGTACCGGTCGCATATTCGAGCATTGTAACTAGAGCCCCATTGCCGATCATCTTTTGGCTGTCCACAACCTGTCTTCTGCGATCATCCACACTGACAAGAATGCCTCCATCTTCAATCATGGCACCGACTTCACAATAGTCTTCATATGTCAGACTGCGATCCATCCCAAAAAAGATGAAATCCGGGTGCATTCGATCCAGTGTATAACCTGCTTTATTCACAGCTTCCCTTACTCCATCCCCACCAATCACCGCAGCTCTGTTTTTTTCCATATAACGGGAAGAAAGAAAATCCACAGCAGCCATGGAACTTGTATACAGGTTGGCATGGCGGAATACGGAAAATCCGGCATTTCTCATTTCCACGATCATTTTCTCACGTGTCTTACCACTCTGTTGAGACATGACCGCAAAAGGAACCTGTTGGCGATATAACAGATCAAGCAGTTCAACTGCTCCTTTTTTCGGACTGCCGTTTCTGATCAGACAGTCCATTGTAAAAAGATATGTGCTTTTCATCATAACAATATTCTATCAAACCTTGGCTAGCATGTGAAAGAGTATGGTATCATTATTTCCATGCAGAAGAATACCGTAACAAAGATTCTGATTGTCATCCTAGCAGTGCTGATGGTTGTTGGTGGAACCGTTATTGATGCATTATGGCTGGCTCCCAAACGACTCAATGTCCGTCAGGAAACGATTCAGAATGAAAAAATACCAGAAACCTTGAATGACATGCGGATCTGTTATTTGACAGATCTTGACTATGGTTTATTTGTCGATGAACAAAGACTCACTCAGATCATAGAACAGATCAATGCAACCGGGGCTGATATCGTCATCTTCGGTGGAGACCTGTATGAAGATACCATCACGCCGAATGAAAAAGGAAACAGTATTCTGAAAGAAGCCCTGTCATCCATTGAAGCACCTTATGGCAAATTTGCCGTATATGGCGACCATGATACCGATACGGTTGAAAACAAGGCAATGATTGATGAGATCTATGCATCTTCCGGGTTTGAAGTCATCAGTGATGCATCCCTTTCCCTGCATAAAGGAACATCAGCTTCCATTACACTCGTAGGAGTGAATCATGGAATGAAAGAAGCTGCCGATATACAGAGTGCCTATGCCAATGTATCAGCCAACAATTTCGTCATGACAGTCTGCCATACACCTGACAGTGCAGATCTTGTACCTGCAGATCTGACCGACTATATGCTTGCAGGCCATTCTCATGGTGGACAGGCAAATCTTGGATTCATTGCTTTGGATACCCCGGCAATGGCTGTCAGCTATCTTGCTGGAAAACATGTCATACGTGAATCCTTTACCCTGGATATATCCAGTGGAGTCGGCACAACAATCAAGAATGTACGCTTCATGACAGGAAATGAAATTGTTGTATATCGATTCATTCACAAGGAAAAAGAAGTTGAAAAAACAAAAACGGCAGAATAGGAACTGCCGTTTTATTGAACTCAATGTTATTTCTTTCTTAGGAAATCTGATATTTCTGTTTGAGATGATTTAGTCTATTATAGCTAATAATTTTCTCTGATTGCAGTCTTCCAATCACTATACCAGGTGCAATATCACAATCTTCAGCAAACTTAGTTATCCTTCTTTCAGAGAAATCTTTCTCGGCAACCAGTATTTTGAAAGGACCTGAAGGGATCAGTGTTTCACTTGCCCATCTGTCGGCATCTTTTTCCTCAAGATCCGATGTACCACCTGTCTTACCTACATGACCAAGTATTACATGGGCCAGTTCATGAAACAAACTGAACCAGAATTTATCAGCATCCTTCCCTCTTACAGTCAATCCAATTACAACCTTGTTCCCATCCAAAAAAGATGCCCCTTGTAAAAAAGAACCTTTCAGATGAGGTAGATAAACGAGCGCAATTCCACATTTTGCAAGTATCTCTTTTAGGTCTGAACTAAACTGATCAGGCTGTAATAAAGTCATTTTCCTAATTTCTGGTACACTATCAATCAGTCTCTGTACGTTAATTGGAGATGTATGCATATCACGTGCTACAATTTTTACCTCCTGTGCCCAAGCCATTAAAGCAAGGTCACCTTTTTCTGTAATCGCTAGTCTTCGACAGGCTAGACAGGTTATCTTTTCATTTCCAAGCAATGAAAGACTTACTACTTCAAAAAACTTTCTCAAATTCATCACTCGTTCATGAATATCCTTAGTAGAAGCTATCCACCCCAGCTTGGACATTTCAACATACGGAAGTTTTCTTGCGATAATAATATCCGCATCCATTGCGTTTTCTGCTTCTGCCCTGATAACCTTCTCTCTGTAAATTGCCTCCAAACGATTCCAAAACTCTGCAGGAACACCCAAAACCATTTCCAATTTGTATGCTGTTTCATGTGTAAGTTGAACACTACCATTGATCAGCTTACTTATATGCTTTTCAGACATCTCCATTCTACTTGAAAACTCCTTCTGACTCATACCTCTCTCATCTAGCTGTTCTTTTATCGTAACTCCAGGTGGTGTTGCAATAAAACTACGACTTTTCACCATAAAACTACCCTCCGTTTTTCTTAAAACTTAATGATAATCAACAATTTCCATAATCTTTACAATTTGAATTTCTTCGCCCGTCTTTTCAAATACAAGTCTGTATGGATGAATTAGATCCAGTGCAAACTGACCTTTTCTGTCTCCATGCAATGGATGACACCTGCCAATTTTCAATACTATCATCGTTTCAACACTATCTGCCGCACTGATCTGATCAATGCGCAGATGAATCTTTCTGCCATTTCCTTTCCATATGCTTTCTCAGCATCTTTTGCTACTGTACAGATTTTTCTGATCTGTTTGTTTCGATAAGAGATCTGCAAACAATCACCTCTTTCATATTTACCTATGAGGTAAATTAATAATATCATTTCGTTTTTTTTCGTCAATATATTTTTACCTGAAAGGTTAATTATGAGTTAAGAATTAAAAGCAAATTAAAACGACAGATTCGTTTCTGCCGTTTTACCTTTTCTGATCCAGTAACAGTTTTTCATAAAAACAGATCGTTAAAGAAGATGAATCAACCACTCCATTTACCATAGGAGCAAAATGCATGACACTGCATCCGATATGAATATCTTTCTGCTGTGATAAAGCCATGCGATATGGAATAATCGGCATCAGATGATCAGAAGCATGCAATGCATTTACAATCCGATCATACAGTTCATGGTTCATTAGCCAGTCACTAAAACCTCTGCTTTTTCCCATGTCCGTAAATACAATACCTGATTTCTGCCCATGATCACATAGAATTTTGACATCCTTTTCAACATCTTCCAGCGTTTCATCCCATACGATCACAGTATCGCCATCATGGATGATCTGCGGATAGAAATAGGGTGTAAAGACAGGCAGTTTTCTGAGCAGATTTTCTGTTTTTGCCTTCCATGTCATTCCTTCTGATTTTGGATGCAGTTGACTCATGAGTAACTGGAACAACCTGGCTCTTTCTTCTGTTCGAACAGGCGGAAAGATTTTCTGTGGTTTCTGCTCCACAAGCCAGTCATATTCATCTGTATCCCCCTGAATCTGCAGAATCATTTGTGATAATGATCCTGTACCGATCATTGCACATAATGGATCATGATCAGAAATATTCATGAATCCCGAATCATCCACAATGACACCATAGAATGGTTCCCCTGTTGTTTTCATACGGTACAGAATCTGTTCATTCAGATGCATGTCATCTGTTACCTGCAATACTTCAAAGCTGTTAGCAGGACAGGCATTAGCCGCAAAGATCTGACTGCATGCCTGCATGAAAGCAGAATAAGACTGCTCATGATAAAAAACAAACAGCAGCTTCCTGTCTGACTTTACTGCACCACGCCATACAAGAAATGCGGTTCCGGTACGTTCATCCTTTTCAAAAGCAATTGCCAACTGTGGCCATTTTAAAGAATATTCCCGATCCTCCATCATGGTATGACAGTTGGAAGAAATCGTATGATCTGATGCAGGTACATTCAGATGCACATTCTGAAAGAATAGTCCTTTTCTATAGGAAAGCAGAAACAGACACGATACAGCTACCACAATGATGCAGATCCAAAGAATCACAAACATCTCATTCATACCTGTTCCTCCCATCCATAGGAGTTCCGATCATCCAGAAATGCAGGTGGTTCAATCTTTGTTTCTCCCTTTTTTTTCTTCTGAAATTCCAGAAGAACTGTTTTTGCCTGTTTCTTTTTGGATGCATAGGCAATCCGCATGCGATTACAGAACAAACCGTATTTTTGTGCAACAGTAAACACATGGAACAGGTCCGTCGGTCGATATACCATCTCAAACCTGCCATTGTCTTTTAACAGTCGCTTCACATGCTTCATCAGATCTTCCAGACTCAGATATTCTTCATGCCTTGCTGCACGAAGATATCTGTTTTCATTTTTCAGATGATTGCTTTGGGTATGAAAATATGGCGGATTGCATACAATCAGATCAAACGGATCACTTTCAAATTCCTGCAGACTGGATACTGTAAATCTCATATCAATGTGATTGTATTCGGCATTGATGCGTGCTGTTTCAATCACTTCTTCAAACAGATCAATGCCATGCAGGTAACATGGATGAAATCTTGAAGCATACAGAAGAAGAGCTCCGTTATTGGTACCGATATCCAATACGCGATCTTTCCTTTTTACATGCATGAAACAGCCCAGCAGTTCTGTATCACTGTTGGCGTGAAACATGTCCGGATGCTGAATGATCTGACAGTCTATCCCATGCAGGTAATCCATAGGCAATCCCCTTTCATTTCTGTTTCTCAGGTATTTCAAAATAGAATAAAGATCCTCTGTTTTCAGAAGATACGACACCATAGCCACATCCAAGTGTCTCCGCTATGGATTTGACAATTGCCAGTCCAAGTCCGGTTGAATTCATGTTTCTTCTAAATGTCCGGCTGGATTTATAATAACGATCCCAGATATATGGAAGTTCTTCTTCCTTGATTCCTTCGCCCTGATCTTCCACTTCAATACGGATGACATGTTTCGTCCTGGATGCAAAGGCACGAATCGTTACCGCATTGCCAGAAGGTGTATGTTTGATCGCATTGGACAGATAGTTCTGAATGACTCTAGCGATCTTGATATCATCCGTTACAACATACAGACTCTCTGGCAGATCTACATGCAGAATAACCCCAGCATTATGAATCATGGTACGATTGAGTTCTATGATCTCATTGATCTTTGCACAAAGATCCACTTCTTCTTCATGGATTTCAATATTGCCTGACTGCATTGCGGTAAGCTGATTCATGTCACTGATCAGCATGGACATGTATTCGGTTTCCCGGATGATGACATTCAGATGCTTTTCTCTTTTTTCCGGCTTATCACCGGAGATATCACGGATCATTTCCGCATAGGCTCTGATATCGGTTAATGGTGTACGGATATCATGAGACAGGTTGGCAATCAGATCACGACGTAATGTATCAATTTTCTGCAGCTGATTGGTGGCTTTATTCAAAGTGGAAGCTAGCTGACGTGTTTCAGTAAAGCTGCCGCCATCAAACCGGGCAGAGTAATCCGCCTTTGCCAGCTTACCTGCTTCCTTCTGCATATTGACAATCGGTTTTGTAATCTTGCGGGAATAGAAATAGGCAAATGCAGAAGCAAAGATCATGACAATGATCGTAAAGATAAAATACTGCGACAGAAATACGGAATAGGCTGCATAAACAGGATCAAGTGAGGAATTGACAAACAAATAATAGGTACTTAATGGTGCATTAACCTTTGTTCCATATACCATCATCTGTTCATTTGTAATATCTGATACAAAAGTCAGAGAATAATCCGTACCGGAAAGTTCCATTTCCTGGCGAAGCTCATCCATGTCATGCAACTGGGATGGTTTACGTGACTCAGACGCATTGAAAATACAACCTACACCAAGGCTGTCTGCCTGGAATATGACCTTGCCTCTTGTGTTATACATGACAACACAGGCATCATTGTTGATGGTTTCCGTAACGGCTCTGCCTATCCCATCATCATTTGCGTTGACACTCAGATAATCCGCAATATCATCTGCGATATTATGAATCGCACGCATTTTGGCATTGCGGTAATATGGACCGATAAATCCGATCTGCAATATACCAAGACTTAATACAATGCCTACTGCAGCCGTAAAGAAGGCGAGCCAGAAACGGAAACGGATTCCATGCAGATCAGGCTTCAAACTTGTAACCCATTCCTCTCACAGTGACGATATGTTCACGATATGGCCCAAGATTTCTTCTGAGCATCTTGATATGTGTATCAACCGTACGATCATCTCCGAAATAATCGAAGTTCCATACTTCTTCCAGCAGTTTCTGACGGCTCATCGCTACATTCGGATTCTGTACCAGATACAGAAGAAGGTCAATTTCCTTTGGTGTCAAAGGTGCCTTCTTTCCATCCACAGATACCGATCTGCCTGGCACGTCAATGACAAGTCCGTCAAACTTCATGATTTCCTGACCTGTATGCTTCTTGCCTCTTTCCAGAATCACGCGGATTCGAGCCATCAGTTCCTTTGGTGAAAACGGCTTGACGACATAATCATCCACACCAAGTTCAAATCCGAACAGCTTGTCATATTCTTCCGTACGTGCACTCAGAATGATGATCGGAGATTCCGATACCTTTCTGATTTCCCGACATGCTGAAAAACCATCCAGACGAGGCATCATCACATCCAGAATGATGCAGTCATAATGATTGTTTTTCACTTTTTCGATGGCTTCAAAACCATCCTGTGCCTCATCGGCATCATATCCGTTCAGTTCTGCATATTCTCTTACAACCTCACGGATGTTTTCTTCATCATCTACAATCAGTAATCTTGTCATCGACCTGTCTCCTTCCCTATAGACTGGATATCTTCTGCAATCAAATATCCTTCCCCTGTCATTTTAGCACGAAAAACGATATAACTGCCCCTTGTCAATATGGAATTATACCGCATATACTGCATCGGCATGACCCGTAACTCCATTGTTGCGGTTTCATCTGCCAGTGTACAGAAAGCCATCATGCTTCCTTTTTTTGTTCTGTGTTCCCGAACGGAACGGATCTGGGCAAAGCTGTTGACGATTCCCACACGACCTTCAAAGTAATTTAATGTCGGCAAAGAGATCCTTTTTTCCTGTCGAATTGCTGCGATTCTCGATGGACCAAGGGTAAAGCCGAACACAGCCCGTTCCGCTTCATTTCTGACATCCATGTCTTCTGCCTTACGGATGATGGCTGGAGGAGAAATCAGACTCAGGTCGATCCGCGTCTGACCATCCCGATCAATCCGCACAAGATCGCTGTAACGCAATACATCGTCCAGTGCTTCCTTCATCGTCAGTCTGTTATAGTCAAACACATCTAGCGCACCACCATCGATCAGTGCTTCCAGATTGGATCGGGATACTCTGTACATCGATATTCTTGTCACAAAATCAATATAATCTCTGTATGGGCCGCCTTTTTCTCTTTCTTCCATGATCGCAGAAGCAATCGAAGATCCGATGGAAGAGATTGCCTGAAATGGCAACGTGATGGAAGCTGCATCATGAATGCATGTCTTTGTGGAAACATTGACATCCGGATAACAGATTGTAATCTTCCTTCTTCTGCACTCATCAATATACTGACCTGTCTTCTTCTGATCACCAATACAGCTGTTCAATAAAGCCGTATAGAAATGCAATGGATAATGTGCCTTCAGCCATGCCAGCTGACAGGCAATCACAGAATAGGCAATCGCATGCGATTTATTGAAACCATATCCTGCAAACTGTTCAATCAGCCCGAACATCTTTTCTCCCAGTTCCATTGTGTGTCCGTTTTTCACACACCCCTGTAGGAATTCACCTTTCATCGACTGCATGACATTCATGTTTTTTTTAGAGATGGCACGTCGCAGAATATCCGCTTTAGAAAGCGGGAATCCGGCCATCACCTTTGCACATTCCATGACCTGTTCCTGGTAGATCATGATACCATATGTACTTTTCAATACAGGTATCATTTCCCGACATGGATAGACAATGGAAGAAGGATCTTTCCTGTTTGCCAGATATTCAGGTATATGCATGGAAGAAGAAGGACGATACAGAGCCATTGCACAGGCAATATCATCCATATTGGACGGTTTCATTCTGCGTAACAGATTCTTCATGCCTTCTGATTCAAACTGGAAGATACCGGTCGTATCACCATGGGCAAATACGCTGCATGTTTTCACGTCACATAATGGAATATGATTCAGCTGGAAGGAAGGATTTTCTTTCTGCACTTCCTTTACGATCTCATCAATGATGCTCAGATTGCGTAATCCAAGGAAGTCCATTTTGATGAGCCCTCTTTCTTCCAGATATTCCATTGTAAACTGGCTTGTCAGCAGGTCTGAATTGAAAGAAGCTGTCGGTACTGCCTGATACAGCGGCACACCTGACATGATGATACCAGCAGCATGAATGCTTTCATGGCGTGGCAGGCCTTCAATTGATTGTGCCATATTGAATAACTGCTGATACAAAGAGCGGGACCGGATTGTTGAGCGAAACCTTGCTTCCTGTTGATATGCGATGGAAAGAGTCATACCGACTCTGTTTGGAATCATCTTGGAAAGCGTATCGATTTCTCTTGGAGAGATTCCCATCGCTTTTCCGACATCACGGATTGCCTGACGGGCACCAAACGTCCCAAATGTGATAATGGAACATACATGTTCTCTGCCGTATTTTGATACGACATAGGAAATGATTTCTTCTCTTCGGTTATCTGGAATATCGGTATCGATATCCGGTAATGTCACACGTTCTGGATTGAGAAAGCGTTCAAACAGCAGACCATACTGTAAAGGATCCACCATTGTAATACCAAGGCAATAAGCTGTAAGAGATCCCGCCGCACTGCCTCGACCAGGACCGATATTGATGCCATGGCTTCTGCCATAGCGGATAAAGTCATATACAATCAGAAAGTAATCCGCAAATCCCATGTTGCAGATGACATCCAGTTCATATTTCAGTCTGTCAATATAGGCACGCGTCGGCTGATTCCCACTTCTTTTCTTAAGACCTGCATAGGCAAGTGAGCGCAGATACTGCTGAGCACTTACCCCTTGTGGTAATGGGTATTTCGGTAATCCTGCCTTTGGCAATACATAATCTGCCCGACACATCGACGCAAGCTCATCCGTTCTGGCCAGATCATCTGCTGCATATAATGTTGCCATTTCTGCAGGGGATAACAGCCATCTGCCCTGTATGTTAGGCAAAGATGCATCTGATAAAGGAAGTCCGCTTTGAATGGAAGAAAGTACACGCAATGTACTGGAATCATTGCGGTTGAGATAATATACACGGTTTACCGCAACCGTACGGATGCCGTTTTTCTGACATAACCGTTTCAAAACCGCATTCCTGTTTTTCCAAAGGCTTGCTTCCTGATAGGATAAGGCAATATCAAATGGTGGCAGCTCCTGTTTCATGATGGAAAGCTTCTGATCAACAGCCTCATACATTTCCTGCACAAGCTCTCCATCTGCCCATCCACCTTCCCCATAGGCAATGATGATACACCCTTCCGATAACGATACAAACTGCTGTGTCGTACACATCTTCTGTTTTGTATCATTGATCAAAGAGGAAAGCTTCATCAGATTCTGATACCCACGGTTATCCCTGCTTAATAAAAGAAACGGAATCTTTTCCTCATGATAACTGACATCCACTTCCATACCGATGATGCCTCTGATGCCATCCTGTTTACAGGCATGCAGAAAAGCGGCTGCACCATACAGTACATTATGGTCACACAGCGCGCATGTATCATAGCCTTTTTCCTTGAGTGCCTTCATCAGATCGGGCATACGGATCGTACTTTTCATCAGCGTATAGCTGGAAGTCAGACTCAGGTGAACTGTCATATGCCTATTATATAACAAAGATGGAGGAATTATATTTTTACCATCCACAACTTTCACACAATTGGGTGGTATAATACCTTGCGAGGTGAAAACCATGAAAATAGCTTATGTTACAGACAGTGGTACAGGAAAGTCCATTTCCCAGCATGCCAGTGATGGTATCATTTCCGTTCCACTTCAGATCAGTGATGAAAATACGACCTGGCAGGACATGGAAACTCTGTCCGTTTCTGAAATGATATCCCTGTTACGGGAAGGCCATGCCTTTACCACTTCACAGCCATCCTATGGACTTGTTGAGGAATGCTTTGAAAGTCTGAAGGCACAGGGTGTTGATCTGATCATTGCAGTTCCTATCTGCAATGGTCTTTCCGGAACTATTTCCACCTTCACTTCCATCGCGGAAAACCTTGGAATGAAGATCATCTGTGTCGACTGTTATGTCACAGCCGTCGTGGAAGACTATCTGGTTCATCGCATCAGACAGGCACAGCAGATGGGCATGGATCAGCTGGATATCCAGGTTCTGTGTGATAAGATTATCACTTCAACAAATACGCTGATCATCCCGGAAACACTGGATCAGCTGATTCGAGGAGGCAGACTGACTCCTGTTGCGGCAAAGCTTGGTAAACTGCTTAAGATTACCCCTGTGCTGCAGATCAACAAGAAAACATCCGGCAGAATTGATACGCTGGATAAAGTGCGTACTTTCCGCAAAGCACTCTCACGTGCCATGGAACAGATGGAAGCAGATCATGTTGGTGAAGAAGACAACTGGTCCATTACCATCGCTCATGTTGATAACCTGACCATGGCAGAAACACTGAAACAGCAGATGGAAGAAAGATTCCCGAAAGCTTCCATTGATGTCATTCCTCTGTGTTCCCCTGTTGCGGCACACACTGGCCTTGGAAGTATCTGCATTCAGTATTTCAGAAAGTTCTGAACTTTCACATGTATGACGCGGAGAACACTGTTTTTCCGTCGTCTCTTTTTTATAGGGAGGTAACAGACAGATATGTTAAATGATGGTAACAGCCAGAACAAAGACGAATCTGTAGAAAAAAGAAAACGGCAGATCATCCGCAGAAACAGACTTCGTAAGATCGCAAACGGCATCATGATCTGTATTCTGTGTATCTATATGGCAGCAGGGGTTGTCGGCATTACGCTCTTGCAGAAACTGACCGATGATATCCCGTCACTCGATCTTTCAAAACTGAAAAGTGAAGAGTCCACAGTCATCTATGATGCGGATGATCGTGTGATTACAGAAGTCGGTACATATTACAGACAGAACATCACATATGAGGACTGCCCGGAATCTCTTGTGGATGCATTCCTTGCGATTGAAGATTCCCGTTATTTCACACATAATGGATTTGATATACCACGTTTTTCCAAGTCCATTATCAATACATTTGTACATGGTGATATGCAGGGTGGTTCCACCTTTACGATGCAACTTGTCAAAAACTCCTATTTTTCCATTGAAGATGGAGAGAAGAGTACAGAACGTAAAGCGACCATCCGTTATAAGGTACAACAGATTCTGATGTCCATGCAGCTGGAAACAAAGATGGACAAAAAAGAAATCTTTGCCCTGTATGTCAACAAGGTCAACTTCGGTGACCGCATCCGTGGTGTGCAGAAAGCATCCCAGTATTACTTCGGTAAGGATGTCAGCGAGCTTTCTCTCAGTGAATCCGCAATGCTTGCAGGAATTGTAAATCTGCCAAACCGTTATAACCCATATTATTATCTTGATTATGCCACAACCCGCAGAAACCAGGTTCTGGATCTGATGAAGCTGCACGGTTACATATCCCAGCAGGAATATGATCTTGCTTCCTCCATTGCCGTAGAAGATCTGCTCAGTGGTAGCAAAAGCATGAATACGGACAACATGCAGTATGCAGAATATACCGATGTCGTATTACAGGAAGCACTTGCCTTAACAGGTAAGGACCCTGTCCTGCATGGCATGGAAATCCATACGGGGCTGATCCGGAATGTACAGGATACAATTGAATCAATTGAAAACGGTACATATGGCATTAACTTCAACAATGATACGATGCAGACAGCCATCATCAGTATTGATAACACCAATGGTGAAATAGTCGGTATTGGTGGAGGCAGAAACTACAATGGCGGTGCAATGCTGCTCAACCGTGCCACATCCATGTACAAGCAGCCAGGCTCCACAATCAAACCGGTTCTCAGTTATGCTCTGGCATTTGAATACCTTGGCTATTCACTGGATGAAATCCTGATGGACAAGCCGGTCTCCTTCCCTGCTGAAGAAAGAGTACTGGTCAATGCCAATGGCAAATATGCCGGTGAAATCACGCTTAAGGAAGCAGTCGCAAGATCACTGAACATCCCTGCCATTCTGACACTGGAAAAGGTCACTTCCAAAATCGGAGGTCAGGCTGTTGTTGATTACATGCAGTCCATCGGTCTATCCACTGCCAGTGCGGAAAACTATCACATGTCCTATGCCATCGGAGGTAACCTTCTGGAATCAACCGTTTTGGAAATGGCTGGTGCACATGCAGCAATCATCAACCATGGTGTATACAATAAACCACATACCATCCGTAAACTGATTACAACCGATGGCACTACGTATATGCCAGAAGGTCAGGATGTAAAAGTACTTTCATCCGGCAGTGCATGGCTGACATCACAGTTAATGAAAAACAATGTTGATGTCGGTTATCAGATCTTCAACTATATGGGTGTACTGCAGAAAAGCTATCCAGTGTATGCCAAGACCGGTACAACAGACTGGGGCGAAGACGGTCTGCAGTATGGCATCCCGATTGGTGTCATGAAAGATAAATGGATGATTGCTTCCACTTCCAACTATACAAATGCCGTATGGCTTGGCTGGGATAAGGCAATCGCAGGTGGAAACACATACTTTACAACATGGATGGATTCACAGAATCTCACAGGACAGATCAACCTGTCATTACTGAATGCTCAGGAAACAATAACAGGTGCTGACCTTTCTGGAGTAGCACGTCCGGATGATGTCGTTGATGTTACCTATCAGAAAGGCACATGGCCGCATATTACCGGTGGCTCCTCCTATAACACAATCACATCTCAGGTATCCACAACAGGTTTAGCCAACACACCATCTGCAGACAATACGGATGTCATGCAGTCATTGTCCGCAAGCATCTACAACAACATTCTCTATATCACATGGGGTGGTAAGAAAGGCTGTGGTGGAGGCTCCATCGATATTTCATTGAAAGATGGAAACAGAGTCAAACAGTCCGCTAATGGGGCCTGCCTTGCCAATACGTATTCTGCTTACCCATATAACACAAAATACTCTGCCGATGTCTATATCGATGATGCCCTGTATTATTCCGTTACAAGTGACGATGGAACATACAGCGGTTATTCCCAAATGCCGGAAGGCTCAACGATCAAGGTATGCGGCTGGGTCAGAAAAAACGGTAAGGTTACCAACACACAATGCGTAACTGCCGGACAGTTCTGAGTTTCTTTACAAAAGGTGCGATAATCACAGATCGCACCTTTTTTCGTACGTAATATCACCTGGCTATCCCCGTACCATCTTTTTCAATCACACACTGTAAACTAACCTGAAAAGTACCTTGACCATATTGAAAATGATCTGTTCCATTTTCTGTTCTTCAAGGCACCAAAAAAGCGGACTGCATTGTCCGCTTACGATTCCATTTCAGATTTGAGGCTTCTGCCCATTAATGCAGAGATTGCTTCTGCAGGAGATTTGCCTTCATACAGTACTGCATAGACTTCATTGACAATTGGCATTTCAATGCCTTCTACCTTAGCCTGTTCATATACGACCTTGCATGCAGCAACTCCTTCTACCGTCCTTTTGTTTTCTTTCCAAAAGTTTTCTGCACTGCCGTCCTTACCGATCTGCAGACCTGCTGTAAAGTTACGAGAATGCATGGAAGTACATGTGACAATCAGATCTCCGACGCCATCCAAGCCAAGATATGTTTCTGCCTTGCCACCATGCGCTACACCATAACGTGTCATTTCAGCAAGACCTCTTGTCATCAAAGCTGCTCGTGCGTTATCTCCCTGGCCAACTCCTTCCAGGATACCAGAAGCAATTGCCATGACATTTTTGAGTGCCACACCGATTTCAGCACCGATGACATCGGTATTCCGATAGACACGGAAATAGCTGTTGGAGAACAGTTCCTGAATCATCTGTGCCTGCTGTTCATTGTCAGATACCGCATTGACAGATGTCAGCATGCGCAGAATCACTTCTTCAGCATGAGATGGACCGATTAAAGATACAATGGCCTTCCGCATGGAAGATGGAATGATGCGTTCCATCACCACAGACAGTCTTTCATGTGTCACAGGATGGAACCCTTTCGCAACATTGATAAATGTCACCGGATGATCCAGAAGCGGAGCAATCTGTTCCACAACACTTTCCAGTGCCATGACCGGTACTGCGATCAGAATCACATCTGCATCTTTGACACAGCTGATGTCCTGTGTCGCATGCACATCATGGTTCATTTCCACTTCAAAATATTTTGAATTGTGATGGTTATTTTCAATATCATTGACTTCAGCTGCATCAATTCCCCACATCATGACATCATGACCATTATCAGCCACAACCTGTGCCAGTGCTGAGCCCCAGCTGCCTGTTCCAAGTATTCTGATTTTCATTAATCACCCACCTTCTTTCTTGCGATAATGCGGATTGGCGTACCTTCCAGATCAAAGGCACCACGCAATGTATTTTCAATAAATCTCTGGTATGTAAAATGCATCAGCTTCGGATCATTACAGGATAGTACGAATGTCGGAGGCTGTACTGCAACCTGTGTTGCATAATAGATTCTGAATCTTTTACCGTTTCTTGCTGGGGCAGGAGTCGTAATCTGCGAATCCGCAATGACTTCATTGAGAATGTTTGTCGGAATTCTGCGGCATGTATTTTCAAATACACGATCTACTTCAGGAATGATCGTATCAACTCTCTGTCCTGTTTTTGCGGATACATAGATGATCGGTGCATAAGACAGATATCCGAATTCCGCACGGATCTTTTCCGTAAAGCGGTTCATCGTCTTATCATCCTTTTCTACCGCATCCCATTTATTGACCACAATGATGACAGGTTTGCCAGCTTCACAGGCATACCCGGCAACATGCTTGTCCTGCTCGCGGATACCGGCTTCTCCATCAATCAGGAATAAAGCCACATCACAACGTTCAATCGCGCTCATCGCACGCAATACGGAATACTTTTCAACCGATTCATAAACTCTGCCTCTTTTGCGGATACCAGCCGTATCAACAATGACATAAGGCCTGCCATTTACCGTAAAAGGTGTATCAATCGCATCTCGCGTTGTGCCCATGATGTTGGAAACAATGGAACGTTCTTCTCTCAGTACTGCATTGACAAGAGAAGACTTGCCGACATTCGGTTCGCCAATGACCGCAATATGAATTCCTTCATATTCTGCCTGGGCAAGTTCTTTCGGCATTGCTTCAAGGCAGGCATCCAGCACATCTCCGATTCCGATGCCATGAATGCCGGAACATGCAATCGGATCACCGATTCCTAGGTTGTAGAATTCATAGATATTCATCAGTCTTTCCTGCGAGTCAATCTGATTGACCGCAACAACGACAGGCTTATGAGATTTCTGAAGCAATCCGGCAATATAGCTGTCATCATCTGACATGCCGGTTTTTCCATCACATACCATCAGAATGACATCCGCTTCATCAATGGCTATTTCAACCTGTGCTTGAATTTCTTTCTGGAATGGCTGATCTTCCAGCTGAATTCCACCTGTATCAATGATACGGAATGGCCTTCCTGTCCATTCTGCACTGGAGTAGATTCTGTCTCTTGTCACTCCTGGTGTATCTTCAACAATTGACAGACGCTTACCGGCAATACGGTTGAAAATGGTTGATTTTCCTACATTCGGTTTACCGACAATCGCAATTGTACCGATTCTCATTCATCCTCCTTTGTGACATAAGGTTCTGCAAGTGCCCAAATGGCATCGCATACCTGCTGTATTGTCATATCTGATGTATCAATTTCCACAGCACCTGGTGCCTTTGTCAATGGAGAGGCACTGCGGTGTGTATCCTGATAATCCCTCTGTTCAATTTCCTTTGTGATTGTTTCTAGACTCTCACTTGGAATACCGGAAGCAATGTTCTGATCATATCTTCTTTTTGCACGCGCTGCAGCACTGGCTGTCATGAATACCTTCACCTGAGCATCCGGTAATACAACCGTACCGATGTCTCTGCCATCCATGATGAAACCACCTTCCTGTGCCATCTGCTTCTGACGTGCTACAAGGTCAGCTCTGACACCTGGGTGTTTTGAGATGGCACTTGCCGCAAGAGAAATTTCATCTGTGCGGATTCTAGATGTCACCTCATTTCCATCCAGATATACGCCACCTTCGGGTGTCAGTCTGATCGTCGTATCCTTTAACATGTCACAGATTGTCTGTTCATCTTCCAGATCAATTCCTGTATTTTTTGCTTTCATACCTGTACATCTGTACATGGCACCTGTATCAAGATGTACATAATGCAGCTTTTCTGCAAGCTTTTTCGCAATCGTGCTTTTTCCTGCTGCACTTGGTCCATCAATTGCAATATTGATTTTCATCTGTTTACCTCACTTGGAAGTCACGATCCAATAGATCACAACACCCAGAATCACCATTAACGCAATGATCAGGATGACAAGTACGATGTTGAGAATCCGATTGGTCTGACGCATTTTATTTGTTACTTCGCTGAGATTGTCTTCATAATCATCCAGCTGTGCACGCATCTGTGCTGTTTCATTCAGCAGCTGCTGCCTTGTATTTCTTTCAGCTTCCAGATGTCTGTTGAATGTATCATCCGACATACTTCGAGCTGGTTCTGCAGGTATGGCTGGTGGTGTATCATCCTCGGTTCTGGAGCTGCCATTGACAAGGTTCTGCACTTCCGCCATGATATCTTCTCGCGTCATAGCTGGAGAATGATAATCATCTGTCTGCGCCTGCATGCGGTCCGTATCAGCATTTGCATCCGCAGACTGTGATACAAATGGACTTTCCACTGGTGGCACAGGGGAAGATTTGCGTGGATATGGTCTAGATGGAGCAGGTTTTGGCTGTTCCTGCTCCAAGGAGCGTAGAATATTGATCTGCGTATTTTCACTTGCCGCATTTCCCTGTTCAATATTGTATTTCTTGACTTCGTTGATATAACGGTCCAGATAATCTGTACCGAATGTGTCTTCCTGTTCATTCAGACGGGATACAGGAGAAGGTTGAGACTGTGGATTGATTCTTGCAGACTGAGTACGGCGCAGTGGTTTTGAATCAGATGCCTCAAATGTATTTCTGGCATGTACTGGAGAATAATGATCTGCAGAAAAATGATCCGGTACAGAGAAGTTGTCCGCATCAATTCTGTTCAGCCGGTTTGCAAAATCAGCAAGATCCCGACTTTCATAGGCATTGGAACCAGTGTCGCTCTGCAGTTTTGCGCGCAGGTCCCTGTATTTTTCATATCTTGATAACTGAGCCATATTTACCTCTTCCATCACACATTATAGCATGCCAGCCACCAAAATACACCGACCCGTCTAAGACGTCAACAAAAAAGTATGGGTGACCAGCCCATACTTGAGACATTTCAGAAAGAATACTCTTTTTTTATCGATGCAGAATCGGTGATACGTGCTTGTAGATCAGAGCTGTCAATACGGAAATGATGACACCCTTGACAACATTGAATGGCACTACTGCAAACATGCAGAATGTCCAGATATCACTGATCCATGGACAGATTGCTGAACCCATGCCGATAATGACATCCATCGGCATATTGTACAGTGTGGAATACATCGGTAACATGACTAACGCATTGACAACAGCACCTGCTGCAGCCATGACCAGAGTACCAACAGCCATACCGATGATAGCACTCTTTTTTGTCTTGTTGTGGTGATAGATTGCACTGGCAGTTGCCGTGAATAATGCACCGATGACAAAGTTGGCAAATTCGCCGACATAAGCTGTACCAGAACCTGTAAAGATGATATTGAGAATATTCTTGAGTGCTTCAATCATCACTGCAGCAAGCGGGCCCATGGAAAAGCCACCCAGAAGTACAGCCAATTCAGAAAAGTCAAGCTTGTAGAAGCTTGGTGCAATCGGAAGCGGGAATTCAATCAGCATCAGTACGACTGCAAGTCCACTGAGAATGCCGATCTTCGCCATGCCCTTTGGGGAAAATACTGTTTTTGTGTTCATTTCGGTTTCTCCTTTTCTTCTCCGTTTCAAATAAAAACGGAGGTTACAAAGATAAACCTCCGGGTACGTCAAAACGCTTAAAATAATGGATAATCTCTTCCATCCAGCCTTTACTGTCGCCCCTGGAATTTCACCAGATCATGCTTTTGCAAGCTCGCGGGGTATACCGCCGGTCGGGAATTGCACCCTGCCCTGAGTTTTATCTTCTACATTATACGTCCAACCGTATTAAAATCAACCTCTTTCCACAAGAAACTGAACAACTTCTGCTTCTGTCGGCATAACGCGTAATGCACCTTTTCGTGTTGTCACAATCGATGCTGCCGCATTTGCAAACGTCAATCCCTGCACAAGGGTGTTTTCATCCAGATTGTCAATACCATGATCCAGAATCATCTTCAGCACACAGGCACAGAATGTATCCCCTGCCCCTGTTGTTTCAATGGTTCCTTCCTGCAGGTAGGCTGGTACATCGACTCTGATTGTACGTGTACATGCTCTGCTGCCATCTGGCCCCATGGATAAGGTAATCAGCTTCAGATTCGGATATGTTTTAAACAGGAAGTCAATGCCTTCCTGATAATCCTGTTTTCCGGTAAACCAGACGATCTCATTATCAGAAATCTTCAGATAATCACACTGCTGCATGCCCCAGTCAATCTGCTGCTTTGCTTCATCCAGGCTTTTCCATAACGGTTCTCTCAGATTAGGATCAAAGGAAATCAGACATTCAGCATTTTTTGCTGCAGCAATGGCACGATGGGTTGCAGTGCGCACTGGCTCATCGGTTAAGGAAAGTGATCCGAAATGGAAAATTCTGCTGTTTTCAATCAACTCAGTATTGACTTCTTCCTCATGCAGCATGATATCTGCACCAGGGTTGCGATAGAAAGAAAAATCTCTGTCTCCATTTTCCTTTTTCAGCACAAGTGCAAGTGTTGTATGAACAGCATAATCAAAGCAGAGTCCACTGCCATCAATTCCCTGCTGTCTGATCGTTTCATCCAGCATGTGTCCAAAACCATCATCCCCTACCTTACCGATAAAGGCAGTCGAAGCACCAAGACGCTGCAGCATGGAAAGCACATTGCATGGAGCTCCACCTGGATTTGCTTCCAGAAGCGGATTCCCCTGTTCAGATTTTCCTGAATCCGTAAAGTCAATCAGCAGCTCACCTAAAGCTGTCACATCATATTTTCTGTCCATAAGTTTTAACCTCTTTGCAGAAATTATATCAGCTTTATTCAGAAGTCATTGAATCAGTTTTGTGAAAACGGAAAGCTGGTTTTCAATAATCTGCATTACCTGGTATCCACATGGAATTCCTGCAAATACACCTGTTGCATATGCAAGCCAGATGGGCGTTTTCCATTTACGGATATACAGATAAATGCTGTAGGCATCCACAAGAACCATTAACCCGATCAGCCCGAAGCTTGCAGCCATAGCATATTCCATCTTGTTGTAAGTCAATACTGCTGCCAATACCGATATGACCATCATAAACGGCATGGCATGGGTACGGGTATCATAGACTTCATTCACTCTGTACATGGTCTGCGTCATTTTGGATACAACCGATCCTGCACACAATGCTGCCAGTTCCAGCAATAAGCCCGTACAGGCAATCAATACCATCATCATACACTGCATGGAAAACGGTACAACCGCATAGGAGAATGCGTGCGCATTGATTCTTTCCGCCATCCATGCAGAAGGAATCCAGCCGATACAAAGCCATACACATAAGGAAGCCAGTATGCTTCCAATCCATGTATATTCCACAAAACAACTGCGATAAGAACGCTGCATGCCACCGATTGGATTGATTAGAAGTCCCAACAATCCCATATGCGGCTGCCTTGCCTGTAATTCAATCAGTTTCTGCGTTCGGATCTTTCTTTTCTGACGCTTTGTCAGTGGTTTACTGTCTTCTGCCTTTTCCTGTTTCTGATGAATCGGAAGAATTGTCAAAGGCTGAATTTCTTCTTTGGCTTCCTTCTTCCCTTTGACAAGATGGTATGGAACATGCCTGTACGCAACAGCCCTTTTATGCCGTTGTACCGGTGTCATTGTTCTTCTTTTTCCATAAAACATAAAGCTTCCTCCAATCGATAAAATGTGTTCCAATGGAACACATTTCAGATGTTATGCTCTGCCGTTGTACTTGCCGTCTGCTGTAGAGATGACAACCATTTCGCCATTTTGGATGAAAAGCGGAACCTTGATGGACAGCCCTGTTTCCAGTACGGCATTCTTCTGTGCGGAAGTTGCTGTATCACCCTTGACTGCCTGTTCACATTCTGTAATCTGCAATGTGACCTTATCCGGAAGGATAACACCAAGTACTTCATTTTCATACATGGAAATTGTGACGTTATCATTCGGCTTCATGAACTGCATTTCCCATGTCAGTCTGTCCTTGCTGATTTCAATCTGTTCATATGTTTCATTGTCCATGAATACAAGAGATGTACCATCATCATACAGATACTGCATGGCTTTCTTGTCAACATGTGCCAGTTCTACCTTGTCACCACCTGTAAAGGACATTTCATTGATGACGCCAGTACGGACATTTTTGACCTTGATCTTGACAATCATCTGTCTCATTGCTGTTTTGTTTAAAGCCAGATTCAGAACCTGATAAATATTACCTTCATATTCAAAGTTGGAACCTGGTTTGAGATCATTTACAATAATCATTCTGTTTACCTGCCTGTTCTTCTAAACATTTTAGTGGAAACAGACGTGTTGTCAATGGATGATGGTATAGGAAACAATAAAAGTCATCTCTTCATTCACTTCAATCAGAATCAGATCTTCACCACTGTATGCGCTGATCATATGCGTGGATGGGTTATAGTCATAAGGAGAAACATCGATATTACCATCTTCATCTGTGCAGTTTTTCAATCGACATCGCACATCAGCAATCACCAGAGCATGCCTTGAAAAATCCCTGCTATATGCCTCCATGTTTTCCATTGTAGCCATCGTATTGGAAACATTGATGGAAACAACCATCGTAATCGTACATACATAAAGCAGAACAAGAAGAAACCATGCACTGATGAATCCATTACTGCAATGCGATGATTCTTTCATGGAGTTTACCATCTCTTTCATAGATGCATGCAATGGTATTTCCATTATCCTGGAAGGATACTGAATCCACATCCACAAGCATGATCTGCGTTCCTGGCTGAATGATGAGATTACCATTTACCATACGCAGTTTCATCTGCCTGCCCTGATGGGTAAAGTACAGAGTGTCGTCGGTAGTGATGAAATCATCACAGATGATCAGGATTCTGCGTAACTGGGCAAGTGCGATCTCGTCCTGTACATCCTGTGATGACTGCATGGATCGGATCACAACCGCAATAGAAGCAGTAACGATCTGCACCATGACAACAACCACAAGCATGGTTAACAGGAAGTCCTGCAGGATGAATCCGTTTCTTCTGTGATGCATACCTCACATCCATTCCAATTTGAAAATGTACTGATTTCATTTTCTACCATACGTTGCCTTGCATGTTCGCTGATTTGCTGTGAGCGCACCTTAGCAACAACAATGGAAGTACAAAGAGAAACAATGATGGTTGTAATGATGACCGCAAGCAGTCCCTCTGGCAGAAACAGAGCCTCATTTTTCAACAAGTCGTCCACCTCCTAGTTCGATAACAATATCATGATGGTCAAAGTGTACCGTTCTGGGGTACGGTACATTGCCTGCTCCATTGAAGCTGACTCTTTGCCCATCCTGACTGACATACTCATTGCCGATGCCATAGCGGATTGCCTGCGATTGAGCAAGTAGATAGCCAGAAGAAAATGTGTGCCAGGACGTATCAATATTGACTTGCACTGGCGGGGTAATCAGTGATAACAGACTGACACCAAATACAATGATAAGCAACTGTGCTAGCATTATTCCATCACCGCCTGTCCACCGACAATCTTCAAAGATCTTGATCCATCGCACGATAACTGATCTTCACTCAATAAGCCGGCACTCACAAGATCACCAGCTGAACCAGGGTATTCCCCATATTCCAGCTTGTATTCCAGAATTGCTGCATCTGCTACCTTTTCAATGGCGGTACACCCCTTCTGGTTGACAATGCCAAGTGTTTTCTGAATGTTAGGCACACTCAGAAGAAAGAGTACGGAAATGATGATCACAACAATCGTCATTTCAAGAAGTGTAAATCCTTTTTTTGTGTTTCTTTTTATTGTTTCAGACATAAAAATGCCTCCTTTCCTAAAGCGTTCCAAGCATCTGCATCGGTAACATCAGTACCTGATAGACAACAACGATCACAACCCCGACTGCGATATAGGAAACAAGCTGCACAGACAGTGCAAACCGCTGTATCCTTCTTTTTGTACGGATCTCAGTCATCTGCAGATACCCATGCATCATCTGCCTGCAGGAGGAAGACTGCACAGCTGTTGCAAAAAAACGAAGCAAGGCTTCTTCCACACCGGCAATCTTCATTGCTTCCATCATGCCTTCCCCTTTTTCCATTAACCAGTCCAGCTGCAGGGCAATATGTGATACAAGCGGATATCCTTTCAGGTCCATCAGAATATGCATCGTATCTCGTGTTGCCATTCCGTTTTCAAGACAGGAAACAAAGAAGAAAGCAAAGTCACGGGATGCCTGTTGAACAAGCAGGTTTTCCGGAAACCGATCAATCAGAAAACGGTATGTCGATACGATATTGGTTCGATGCAGGCAGATAACACAGACAACTGTACAGATGACAGAAGCCACCATGACACATACATCCAGAAAACTGATTACCTGCTGTAAAACAATATACAGATGCAGATCCACATCAAATCCATCTGCCATCCGTAACATCGATGGAAATACGACAAGATTGAATACCAGTAATCCGATACACATACCAATCCCAAGCAGAATCGGATACACAAGCTTTCCAATCATCTCATTCCGTTCCGTTTCCTTCTGCCTGACGATTGTTCTGGATGCCTTTAAAGCAGTGGACAATGACATGTAGTGAATAAATACTCCAAAACAGAAACGGTAATCCATTGGCAGATATGCACTCAGATATTCCCCCACATCATTCCCTGCTTCCATATTGCCAAGCAGATCCATGACGATTGGATGCATATGGGTATCATCCAGTAACCGTAATGCATCCCGAAATGAAAACCCGCTGTCCAGTAATGTAATCAGGGAATCACATTCTTCCTTTGTGAAAGATCGGCCGTGACTGCCATGCTTCAACCTTGAAGGAATCCAGGAAGTCTGCTTCTGCCTGCTGGAGTGTGATGAATGATTCATCGAGTGTTCCTTTTTCCATAAACTGCCTGATCTGCTTTTCATCCATGATTTCATAAATACCTGTCAGTCCTCCTTTCCTGTCATCAATTAGTTTCTGACATGAGATGCCTCTGACTACATCCTTGAGATGATACTCCTTGACACCTAAATCCATGAGTCGATACAGAGCTGTTTTCGTATCCGGGGCATGAATCGATGTCACAACAAGATGCCCTGTGAGTGCACTGCGGACAGCCATCGAGGCAGCCTGTTCATCACGGATCTCACCAATCATGATAATATCCGGATCCTGGCGCATGAATTCACGGATTCCCTGAGCATAGCTCAGATTCCTTTCCTCATTGACCTGTACCTGCATGAATCCCTCATGAAAGATTTCAATCGGATCTTCAAGTGTAACGATCTTCTTACCGGAAACACTTTCCAGCATCGTATACAGCGAAGTTGTCTTACCAGAGCCAGTTGCTCCAGACAGTACAACCAGTCCATCATGAAGTGACATGACATGATGCATCCATGCATGTACACGTGGGTCCTGACTCAAGGATTCAATTGTCATCTTTGTACTCAGATCCAGGATTCGCAATACCCCGGATACATTGACGGCTGAAGGCATGATGTGATACCGCAATGACAGCGATGTTCCATTCACCTTTTCTGTAAATGCACCAGATTGTGGACGTCCATGGGCAGAAACATCCAGATTTGCACGGTATGCAAGATAATGAAACAGCTTCTCATCACCTTTTTTTGGTTTCAGCTGTTCCATGATTCCCTTTACACGCATTTCAATCCGCAGCATCTGCCTCTCACCTGTCTTCTTCATTTCAAAGTGGATATCACTGACCCGATAGCGGATCGCAATATCCAGAATTTCAATCAGTCTTTCTTTCATTTGCACCACCTCTACAGATACTTATTACCCAAATTTCTGAAAAACATAAAAAAAAGATGAAGAAAGTGAAATTTCCTCATCTTCAGATCCCATATCTACCAGACAGATATGGATTGTTTTTCTTTTCCTCTAACAGTGTGGTTGAAGGACCATGCCCTGGTAAGACATGATAATCTGTTTCCAGAGCCATCAGTTTCTGTAAGGATTCCTTCATCTTTTCAGGATCGGAATCCGAAAGATCCGTCCTTCCAATGCTGCCATAGAATAAAGTATCTCCGGAAAACATGACATCCTGCATCAGCAGACAGACACAACCCTGTGTATGCCCTGGTGTTTCCAGCACATCCAGATGAAACCCATTTACATCAATGGATGATTCCATTGGTGTGATCTTTGCATGCAGACCGGTCGCAAATGCATGCATCCGATAGTGATCCGGATCAACAAGAGGAAAATCATCCTGATGCAGATAAACCGGACATCCATACTTCTTCACCAAAGCATCAACCGCATTTACATGGTCCTGGTGTCCATGGGTCAGAACAATGGCTTCTACGGTTTCCTCAGCACTGATGTCAGAGGCAATGATTTCAGGATGTCCCCCTGGATCTACGATCAGAACATGTCCATCCTGATGTACGACATATACATTTTCCTGATACATGCCAACAGGCAGAATACTGATTTTCATGAATATGCAAAAAAAATAAGCCGGGGCTTATTTCTTCTCCTTATGCAGAGTCATCTTATTGCAGCGTGGGCAGTACTTCTTGATTTCCATCTTTTCTGTATGCTTACGCTTGTTTCTTGTACCGATGTAGTTTTCTTCCTTACAGACAGTACACTTGAATGTAATATTTTCTCTAGGCATGATGTACCTCCTGACCTTTAACGCATGATGAGTATACCATAAACGGATCGGATTTCCAAGCATTTCATCAGCTGATTTACTGTAACAGATATTTTCGTACGATGTCAATAAAAAACAGCAACCATCACACGATTTCATGCGATAATACATATGGAGGTCCCATATATGAAACGAATTGAAACAAGACCAATCTATGTCGGTGGAGTTCAGATCGGCGGACAGAACAGATGTGTTCTGCAGTCGATGACAAATGTGCCGGCTAAAAATGTAGAAGCAACCGTGGAACAGATCAATAAACTGGAAAAAAGCGGTTGTGAAATTGCAAGAATTGCAGTATTGGATGAAGAAGATGCAAGAGCAATTCCTGCCATCAAAGCAAAAACAAATCTGCCGATTGTTGCAGATATTCATTTCAATCATCTGCTTGCTTTAATTGCTGTGGAAGGTGGCGTTGATGCCATCCGTATCAATCCCGGTAATATTGGTTCTGCAGAAAAGACAAAAGCAGTTGTTGAAGCATGTAAAGCCCATCACATTCCGATCCGGATCGGGATCAACGGCGGCTCTTTGGAAAAGCAGTTTCTTGAACAGTATGGCGGCATCTGTGCGGAAGCAATGATTGCCAGTGCTGACCGCCATGTCAGGATTCTTGAAGACTTGGATTTCCATGATATATGCCTGTCTTTCAAGTCCAGTAATGTGGAGCTGACAGTCAAGGTATATGAAATGGCGGCTGAACATTATCCATACCCTCTTCACCTTGGTGTAACAGAGGCAGGTGGATTTACAGAATCTGCCGTCAAATCTTCTGCTGCCCTTGGTATCCTTCTGCATGAAGGCATCGGTGATACGATCCGCGTATCCGTATCTGCCCCACCAGAAGATGAGCTGATTATCGGCAGACAGCTATTGAAGGCATTTGATCTGATTGAAGGTGTACCAGATCTGATTTCCTGCCCGACTTGTGGCCGTATTCAGTACAACATGCTTCCACTTGTAAAGGAAATGGAAGAATACCTGGCTGGAATCCATGAAGACATTACAGTCGCCATCATGGGATGCCCGGTCAATGGAATCCAGGAAGCAGGAAGAGCTGATGTCGGTATTGCCGGTGCATATGATTCCGGCATCCTGTTCCGTAAGGGTGAAGTTGTCCGTACCGTACCACAGGCTGAAATCAAAGATGCATTGATCGCAGAAATCGAAAAAATCATTGCCGAAAAACACGCACAGTAATATGCATGCCGTTATTTCCGATAACGGCATTTTCATTTGAAAGAAAAAAATGCATCACTGCAGTGATACATCAGATACAATATGGCGATATACAATTTCATTCAGATCTGCCATTACTTTTTCTCCATAAGAGCCAAGAGATGTCAATACGACAATGGTGTATGGAATACTGCCATCAACAAATCCGACGCTGTTGCATGCATCCTCATAGCTGCCGTATTTCTGAGGCATGGAAATGGAAATATTTCCATCGAGAAACCGTCCGGGTTCCGCCTCTTCCATGATGTCAATCAGATGTGCATATCTTTCTTTGTTTTCATACAGGTGGTTGACAACATCAGACATGACGGCTGCACATGTAATATTGTCATAGGTGTAAAACTCCTGACAATCCACATCCGTATATGCCATCATTGCATTTTTATAACCAAGCCATCCACCCATGTATTCAAACAGAATATGTCCTGCAGAATTATCGGAGTATGCAATCATGATATCAAGCAGATCCCCTAAAGGAACATTGCTGCCCGGACTGTATAAAGACAGAAGGTAACCATAATCCTCAATCATCGAATATGCAAAGTAAAACAGGCTTTCCCGCGTATACACACCTTCATCAATCAGATCTTCATAGAGCATGGCAAGTGGAAGCTTGTATACACTGGCTGCGAAAAAGTCCGTTTCCTCATTGAATGTATAGATTTCATGGTTATCAAGATCCGTAATCCGATATGAAATGGACTGCTCATCCAGACCATGTTGAAACAGGTATTCATCCAGTTCCTTCTGTAATGAAAGATCTCTTGGACGGATCAGCACATCTTCTGTTATGGATTCTTCTGTTATGGATTCTTCTGTTATGGATTCTTCTGTTTCTTCATTTTTTGGTGTCTGCTGATCAAAGAAACCAGGAAAAGAAGAAAAGATCAGTACGGAAAGAATCACAGTAATCAGCACGGACATGCCAAGCAATGCCTGTACTGTTCTTTCAATCACTCGTTTCATTTGCCATTCCTCCCTTTTACAACAGTACCTATTCTACCACCTGAAAAAAGCTGAAACACAGGAATTTCAGCTTTTATTCATAATCCGTTCAATTTCTTCCTTATATGGAGCTTTACCATCGATGTATGGCGTTTCCAAAATTTTTGGAACAGATGCAGTCCTTGGATTATGGGCAATTGCGCATAGTGTTTCAAAACCGATCATGCCATCACCAATATTGGCATGTCTGTCTTTTCTTGCCCCTTTTACATTTTTGGAGTCATTCAGATGAATGACATGCAGATGAGAAAGACCGATGTAATGATCAAATTCATCCAGCACTGCATCAAAATTTCTAAGATCATATCCGGCATCATGGATATGACATGTATCCAGACATACTCCATAACGGTCACTCTGTTTTAAGCCAGAAAGAATTTCTGCAAGCTGTTCAAAACGGAACCCGATCTCACTTCCCTTGCCTGCCATTGTTTCAAGACAGACGATCACACCTTCTGGAATATCAGATGCATTCAGATGCTTGATGGCAGTTGTGATCCCCGTATCCAGATCTGTGGTTGTATAACTGCCAGGATGCAGAACAAGTAGTCCAGCCCCGATCTGTTTTGTTCTTTGCGCATCACCATTCAGGAAACTGACCGCAAGCTCACCGACTTCCGGTTTGATGGAATTAGCCGGATTGATGATATAAGGTGCATGAACAATCAGATTGCGTGCATCAAGACCATGTTCCTTCATCATCTGATGTGCTTCTTCAATCCGCATCTTTTGAGTCTCAATCCGCTTTGTATTCTGAGGAGCACCCGTATACAGCATCATTGCATTGGCACCATAGGACAGTGTTTCCTTTACTGCACCAACAAGGTATTCCGGCGCTTTCATCTGTACATGAGAACCGATGATCATTTCTGATTTTCCCTTTCCTGACGGGCACGTTCTCTATACATTGCCTTCTTTTCTTCTCTGATCTTACTGCGGATCAGATCTCTTTTCTTACGGCGATAGATACGTTCGATTTCCTGTTTTCTCTTTTTCTTGTAGCCAGGCTTGACCTTCGTATTTTTCTTGTTGTTGTAGGCCATTGTGATCTTCTTATCGAGCTCATCATCTTCCTGTCTGCGGTATTTCTGACCATAAGGACGTAGATCCTGCCATCCTTCTTTTCTGTAACGTCTATGTTCAAAACGGATACCACGATTCTTCAATGAACGGATCGCAGCATCATCTTCTTCATGATACATCGCATAACATGTACCGGTAGAACCGGCTCTGCCTGTTCGACCTGCACGATGCACATAGTATTCCAGATCTTCCGGGAATCCACAGGAAATGACATGAGATACTTCACCGATATCAATACCACGTGCCGCAATATCCGTACATACGACATACGTATGACGTGCATCCGCAATTTCCTTCATGGACTGCTTTCTTTTTCTGCTTGTCAGATCACCATGCATCTCAGTAACATCAATTCCATCCTGACGTAACTGCTCTGCAATCTCACCTGCCTCCTTACGTGTATTGGCAAAGATCAGACATACAAACGGGTTGAAACCTGGAAGAATGGATTCAATGACTTCACTGTATGTATGATGGTAACAAGGCACAAGGACATGTGTGATATCCGGATTGAAACGGACCCGTTCGCCAATCTGCTTTGTCAGAGGATGGTGCATGTACTTGCGGATGAACGGTTTGAGCTGATCCGGCATGGTTGCAGAAAAAGCAAGCATTTGCAGATCTTCTTTCATTCTTCCCGCAAACGCATCGATTTCATCCAGAAAACCGAATTCCAGTGTCATGTCCGCTTCATCCACAACAAGCATATCCGCGTTTTCAATGCGCAATACACCTGCATTCAGAAACAGATCCTTGATTCTGCCTGGTGTACCGATTGCCACATGTGGAAGACTTTTCTTTAATGCTTCAATATCTCGATCACGATCTTCCCCACCGACATATAATCCAACACGGATATCAGGATTGATGGAAGACATCACTTTTGCATTTTCATAAATCTGACGTGCCAGTTCACGGGTTGGTGCCGTAATGACTGCCTGCACACGATTATCACCCGGATTCAGTTTTTCCATGATCGGAATCAGATAAGCGTGTGTCTTACCGGAACCGGTCGCAGATAAGCCGATCAGATCCTTGCCCCGTAAGGCATCCGGAATAATTTCTTCCTGAATCGGTGTAGGTTCCTTGAAATGATTGACAGCAATCAGCTGTCTTGTACCCTCTTTGAGGTTAAAATCTTCAAATTTTTTCATAAAATCACCTATAATACTATGTATCAGTTTCAAATACGGAAAGGAGCGTCATGGAAATCATCAGTGTTATCCCAAGAGGATATTGTCAAGGCGTTGTGCGCGCCATTCAGATCGCACGTCAGACTGCTCAGGCAAATCGTGGTACAAAGGTCACGATGCTTGGCATGATTGTCCATAACCAGTATGTTGTGGATGCCTGCAGAAAAGAAGGCATCGAATTTGTGGAGGACCCGTCTAAAACACGGGAAGAGCTTTTAGATGAAATCGATGAAGGCATCGTCATCTTTACAGCTCATGGCATTTCTCCATCCGTCCGCAACAAAGCTGAACAGAAAGGTCTGAAAGTTGTGGATGCTTCCTGCAAGGATGTCATCCGTACCCACCAGCTTGTCACATCCGCCATTGAAGATGGCATGGATGTTCTGTATATCGGAAAGAAAGGTCATCCCGAATCGGAAGGTACGATCGGCCTTTCACAGCGCGTACATCTTATCACATGTGCGGAAGATGTCAAAAAATATCCGCATCTGTCCCGTGTTTTCATTACCAATCAGACGACATTATCATTGAATGATACATCTTCCATTATTGAAGCCTGCCTTGCAATGTACCCGGATGCTGTGGTCGCAAAGGAAATATGCAATGCGACAACCATCCGCCAGCAGGCTGTCATGAAACTCAAGGATGTGGATCTTCTGATTGTTGTCGGTGATCCACGCTCCAACAATTCCAATCAGCTTGCCAGAATCGGTAAGGAATCCGGTATTGCGGAAAGCCTGCTGATTGAAAGTGCCCAGTCATTAACAGAGCAGATGATTGCAGGAAAAAACCGCATTGCCGTCACAAGTGGCTCATCCACACCAAATGAACTGACATCTCAGGTCATTGACTGCCTGAAGCAGTATGCATCCACCGGGATCTTTGAAAAGCCGGATCCTATTGAGGCATCCCTTCTTTAAGATCTGCGATCTCTTCCGCTGTTAATGGGCGATATTCTCCTGGCTTCAGATTATCATCCAGCCTGAGATTTTTCATCCGCAGTCTTTTCAGATAAACGACCTTATCTCCAAGAGATTCAAAAACCATCTTAATCTCGTGATACTTGCCTTCCTGAATGATCAGATGGCATGAAGTATCCGAGATTTTTTCATATTTTGCCGGTCGATAGGATATGGACTGAAATGTGATTCCTTCTTCAATCCGACAGATATCATCCATCGTTAATGGCAGTTTATGTTCCACATAATATTCCTTTTCCACATGATGATGAGGACTTAACAGATGATGTGCCAAAGGCCCATCATTTGTCATCAACAGCAGTCCTTCCGTATCCTTGTCCAGCCTGCCACAAGGAAACATGCCCTTATAGTCTGGAATCAGATCCATCACAGTCGGTACATTGCCTTTTGTAGCTGAGATATAACCGGCCGGTTTATTGAGCATCAGATATACATATTCTTCATAGATCAGCCTGTTGCCATCCAGTTCAATGACATCCTCATATGGATCAATTTGCATGCTGCTGTGCTTTGCGGTTACTCCATTGACAGTTACTCTGCCATCCTTCACCAGTTTTTTCACCTGGGATCTTGTGCCTGCATGGGCATCCGATAACATCCTGTCCAGTCTCATTGTTCTTCTCCCTGCAGCGATAAGGCATGCTGAATATAGGCTGACATCTGGGATCCATCCGAGCTTTTCCATCTGACCAGGATCAGAAGATCGATATGATCTTCTTCGCTGTTTCCGGAGATGGAAATACCCTTGACATAACCGGCATCATAATTGACCTGTCCTGGTACAAGACTGACGCGATCTTCAAAGATTCCAAAGCTTGGCACCATTTTTTCACATTCCTCATACGGGATGCTGTTTTCCACCGCAATCATCATCACGTTATACATTGCGATGGTCGGTTCATCCAGGATGACATAATAGCGGTAACCATCACCTTCAACCTGTGTCATTTCATAGCTGAGCGTAAAATATTCACTTGCATCCGCATAATGTCCATTTCCAAGTACTTCTGTGTAATATGTTTCGTATGCATCGATGCGGGAAAGGTACAGATCTTCCTGTGAGGACTTCATCGTACATCCTGTGCATAAAGCCATGCATAACATTGTCAACATCCATTTTCTTTTCATAAAAACCTCAATAAAATTATAACAAAAAAGAGAAGATTTCCTCTTCCCTTTTATCAGAACGTCAGCAGATACCAGTTCTTCTTACCTTTTCTGATGATTGTAAACTCCTGATTGATCGCATCCGCCTGCGTCAAAACTGTATCTATAGCTGTCGTTTTTTCGCCATTGACAGATACGGAGCCCTGCTGAATCAGTCTTCTTGCATCACCCTTGGACTTGCAGATGGAAGAAGCAACAAGCGCATCAATCAGTGTAGTGCCATCTTCAATCTGTGTTCTGACCGCATCACTCAGACCTTCTTTGATTTCTTCTGGTGAAAGCTTCATGATATCACCATGGAAGAATGTTTCCGTAATGCGCTGTGCCTTGGCAAGACCATCTTCACCATGAACAAGAACAGTCAGCTCTTCTGCCAGTGCCTTCTGCGCTTCTCGCAACTGTGGCTCTGTCTTCACCTTTTCTTCCAGTGCCATGATTTCTTCCGGACTTCTTAAGGAAAGTCTCTTCAGATAATCAACGATATCACTGTCAGGTGTATTCAGCCAGAACTGATAGAATTCATACGCATTTGTACGCTGTGGATCAAGCCATACATTCTTTCCTTCAGACTTGCCGAACTTGGAACCATCACTCTTTGTGATTAATGGTGAAGTAACACCCCATACCTTTGCCTGATCGCCTTCTACCTTACGGATCAGTTCCATACCACTGGTCAGATTTCCCCACTGATCAGATCCACCGATCTGAATCCGGCATCCGTATTTCTGATACAGTGTCAGAAAATCCATTGCCTGCAGAATCGTATAGGAGAATTCCGTATAGGAAAGACCGGAGTCCAGTCTTTTCTTGATCGTATCTTTCTGCAGCATGTAGGCAATGTTGAACAGCTTGCCATAGTCACGCAGATAATCCAGCAATGACATTTCACCAAGCCAGTTGTTGTTGTTTTCCATAATGGCTGCATTATCACCATCAAACTTCAGAAACATTGCCAGCTGATGTCTGATGCATTCCGCATTGTGCAGAACTTCTTCATGAGTCAGAAGTTTACGTTCTGTTGTCGGACGTGGATCACCGATCATCCCTGTAAAACCACCACATAAGGCAATCGGTGTATGACCTGCATTCTGATATCTGCGCAGCAGTATGATCTGCTGCAGATGTCCGACATGGAGGGAGTCGGCTGTAGGGTCAAAACCACAATAAACGGTTGTTGGAGACTTGACCGTTTCCACAAGACCATCCAGGTCTGTCACATCCTTGACAAGACCTCTCCATTTCAGTTCTTCAATAAATTCCATAAGATTCCTTTCCAAAGACGCATAGAAAAAGCGTCCTTTTCATTCTAAGGACGCTTGCACGCGGTACCACCTTAGTTTATGCATGTCACATGCATACACTCAAACCATTAACGCAGGATCACGCCATACCTTTTGAGATATGGAGCTCCAAGGTGTATTCACACTCATCTGTCCCAGTTCTTTCCACCAGCCAGAACTTCTCTAAGCAGACATAATCAGGTTACTTTTCCTCTTCTTTGCCCGTATTTAATACTTTACTTTTGAAGCTGTGATTTGTCAATCCTTAGTCGACTGACGTGGGGTAAACAGATAGCTGAGTTCCATGGAATCCTCTACCTGTTCCTCTTCACTGTTCTGCAGCATCTTTGTCATGACACGCATGGATACAGCACCAAGGTCATAACTTGGAATGGAGAAGGAAGAAATCTGCGGTCTTACCATGGAGTTATATTTCGTATCAATGACGCATACGACTTCCATCTGATCCGGTACGTTAATACCATTTTCTTTTGCAGCATTGATGACAGCCATTGCCTGTGAATCTCTGTAACCGATCACAAGATCATAGCTGTTGTTTTCAAAATGTCTGCGCAGGAATGCATATGAAGTACGGTATTCAGCCGGAATCTTCAGGAATCCGTCAAATTTCAGACCTTTGGCAGCAAATGCCTTTTCGGCACCCTTGATCATACGCTGGCAGACAGATGGATTCTTTCTGTCTTCCACAATCGCAATCTTCTGTTTTCCTTCTTCCAGATACTTGCATGTCAGCTCAAAAATTGCCTTTTCAAAGTCAACATAGGTAGAGCAGATCTTCGGTCCGGATACCTGATTGCCGATAACAACAATCGGAATGTTATATCTGCCAAGCTCGGAAAGATCATCGATTGTCAGTTTGTCATCATAGATGACAACACCATCCACATGAGATTTGATGATGTTTTCAATGACACCGGATACATCCGTAATACCAGCTGTAATTGTATGCAGCATGATATTGTAGTTATAGATCTTTGCCACATCAATCAGACCGTTGATGATCTGACCTGTATACGTAAAGGATGCTTCCGGCACAACAAGTCCGATCGTTGTTGTCTTCTGTAAAGCAAGTCCCTGTGCAATGGCATTCGGCTTGTAGCCAAGCTTGTCAACAGCTGCCTGAACACGATCTCTTGTCGGCCCTTTGACAACATTGGATCCGTTAATGACACGGGATACGGTAGCTAAGGAAACGCCAGCTTCCTTGGCTACATCATAAATGGTTACTCTTTTCATACAATTATACTACCTGTACCTCAATCAGTCTTTTCTGCCAAACAGATCCTTCAAAGATTCTGCTCCTTTATTCACGAATTCAGATGCCTTCGTCTTTGCTTTGGTGATTGTCTGCTGGACATCTTCACGGTTCACAAATTCATTGACTTCTTCTACAACTTTACGTGTACCTTCTTCAAAAGCCTTCGTTGCTGTCTGGCATGCTTCATGCAGTGTTTCCTTTGTGTCATCATTGATATGATCGCTGATGTATTCCCCTGCCTTTTTTGCCTGCTGGTTGACTTTTTCCGCAGCAGCCTTCATGGCATCTACTGCCTTTTCGGTATTTTCCTGAGTCTTCGGATCCTGTCTGATTTCATCAATCTTTTCTTTTGTCATTGTCACTGCCTTCATTGCATTATCCTTGATGTAGGCAATTGTCTTAGCAAGATCAGCATTTTCGGAAAGATCTTCTGCCTTTGCCCTGATTTCATCAATGGATGCAGAAACGATTTCCTTTGCGGATTCTGTGAATGCGGCAATCTTTTCACCAGCATCCTTTTCTTCACTTTCCTGTGCCTTTTCCTGTTCTTCTGTCAGTTCTTCAATCTTTTTTTTCAGATCTGCAACTGTCTGTTCGATGGATTCAATCGGTTCATGTTCCTGACTGCTTTTTTCCTGTTCCATCATTTCAGGTTCTCTGTTTTCACTCATGTGATGCCTCCTGTGGTTTTGGATTATTGTTGAGGTCAGCCTCTGGCTCTTCCTTCACTGCTGCCTGGAATCTGGCAATTCCTTCATTCGCCATTTCCGTTGCCTTATCAACAAGACTTCCGGCCTTATCATGTACCTTGTCCAGTGTGTGGCTGTACTTCACAGCTGTATCCAGTGGTGCCTGTACCTTGTCAATACTCTGATTTACTTTCTGAAGCGTCGGATCCAGTGACTGAATGGTATGATTGACTGTATCCATAAGCGTAGCAAGTTTTTTCAGAAAGATGCATAGAAACACCAGGGCAACTGCTCCCAGGATCGGAAGAAGCTGACCGCAGACCACCTGTAAATCTGCCAATAATGCGTCCATATGATACCTCCTGTCAATAAAAGTTCCATTTCATTATAAGATGGAAATGTAAATTTTTCAATACATGTTAGCGCTAACATGTAAACATTTTCACAACACAAAAATCTGCACCATATCACAGTGCAGATCATATTTTCTGATACAGATCAAAGGTATGTAACGGTGCTCCTGTATGTAATCGGACTACCCTGACAAGCTGTTCAACATCTTTTTCTGTTGCCTTTGTGGAAGCAAGCAGAACATTACAATGGTGCATTCCTGCCTTATTGATCAGCCGGAACCGCTTCAGATCAGCCGGATCCCAGGAAGCTGCTTTCTCAAGCATCATATGATGCATGCATAAAAAACCGCCATCTTTGAAGGAAAAGGATGTAACCTTTGTATCATTGCATATGACACATCCATCTACATGTAAACCAAAGCCAAGATCCTCTAACAGCTGGGCAAGAAATGCACTTACTACTGTATCGGGATGCTTTCCTTCATCCAGCAGTGTCAGTGCCATCAGCAGATGATCATACACATCTGTGCACGACTCCCCTTCTTCCAATAGTGACTGTACTGCTTCACAGATCAGATTTCCAGCTACTCCAGCCTTCAGATCCATCTTCATATGACGGAACAGGTGCACTATAGTTGCTGTGCGCATCTTCTGCATGGAACGGTTTTCCTTGTGATCATATAAAATCATGCAGTGCGTACACGGCTGAATATTTCTGCCGTTTTTACTTGTTACCTTTCGTACTCCCTGGCCAACAAATGCCATCTTTCCATGTTCTTTGCTGAGGATATGAATGATCGCATCATTTTCTCTGTAATCACTTAAGGACAGAACAACTGCTTCAATCTCTTCATTCATCGCGGAATGCACCGCCATAGCCATATTCCGAAATACGGGCATCTTTCATGCGCCAGTCATCTTCCACTCTGACAAACAGTTCCAGGAATACTTTTCGACCAAGCAGTTTTTCGATATCTGCTCTTGCGGCAGTGCCGATTCTTTTGAGCATGGATCCCTGCTTACCGATCATGATACCCTTCTGTCCCTTTTTTTCAACAAGGATGGTTGCCTGAATGTAGCAGGCATCCTTTCTAAACTCCTTGTTGTCAATGCGTACTGCTGTAGCATGTGGTACTTCTTCCTGTGTACAATGAAGCACTTTTTCCCGGATCAGTTCCGCAATACGGAAGTTTTCCGCACCATCAGATATCATGGATTGCGGATAGAGCAGACCACCTTCAGGCAGATATTGCTTTGTAGTTTCAATCAGATCCGCAAAGCTGCGTGTAAACTTGGCAGAAAGCGGGAAGTATTCCGCAAATTCAAATCTGGAAGACCAGGTCAGAAGATTGTCCATAACCTTCTGTTGTGGCATCTTATCCACTTTATTAAGAATCAGAAATACAGGCAGACCTGTATTTTTAACCGCATCCAGAACAAACTGGTCCCCTTTTCCAAAAGGAACGGAACCATCGGTTACAAGATAGATGACATCCACACCCTGAATGACATCAAATGCTTCCCGGTTCATTCTTGTTTCCAGTCTGACCTTCGGTTTATGGATGCCTGGAATATCCGTAAAGACAATCTGCACATCTTCATCCGTGTAGATGCCTCTGATTTCTGATCTTGTTGTCTGTGGTTTATCAGATACAATCGCAACCTTTTCACCAACCAGTGAATTGATTAATGTACTCTTACCTGCATTAGGTCTACCGGCTAATGCGACAAATCCGCTTCTCATTGCAGGTCCTCCTGTGTAAAGGCATACGGCAACAGATCTTTGACCGTAAGATCCAGATTTTCCTTTCCATTGGACATATATACCGGTGTATCCATGGCCAGCAGTTCCGCCATGACCTGACGGCATATACCACATGGTGTGGCAATTGTTTCTCCATCTGCTACAATGGCAATCGCTTCAATATCCTCTTTTCGCACACCATTGGAATAGGCGGAAAACATCGCACTCCGCTCAGCACAGTTGGTTGCACCATAGGAAGCATTTTCAATATTTGCTCCATAGAATACCTTTCCATCCCGACATGCAACTGCTGCACCGACATGGAATTGTGAATATGGGGCATAGCTGTTTTTCATTGCCTGAAAAGCATGATCAATCAGTTCCTTACGATTCATAAGATTCTCCATTTCTGTCAATAATCGGATCAAGAATTTCATCCTGCAAAGCAAACATGACCTTCTCTTCTTCCGGCTTCATATGGTCATAGCCAAGACAATGCAGCATGCCATGGGTAAACAGGAACGCAATTTCTCTGTCATAGGAATGTCCATACTGTCTTGCCTGTTTTGCGGCATATTCGATATTGATGAAAATATCACCAAGATCATTCATGCCTTCCATCATTTCATCATCCATATCATCTCTGATCGCAAAGGAGATGACATCCGTCGGACGATCAATCCCACGATAGTCTTTGTTGATCGTGTGGATCGTACGGGAGCGAACAAAGGTCACACTCAGTTCATAATCCTGCGGCAGATCCAGTCTTTTTTCAGCACTGGCAGCGATTGTGTCAAACAGGTCTTGAAAGGTGTTGACATCCTGATTTGTCCTGTTATAGATCGTAATATACATGACTCATTCCCCCTTTGCGAAAGATGCGTAGCGTTCAATGATTTTCTGAACAAGCGGATGACGGACAACATCATCACTGCTCAGATGAATGATTTCAATCTCATCGATATCTCGCAGAATATGTTCTGCCTCAATCAGACCACTGCGGATGTTACCGGAAAGATCAATCTGGGTCACATCCCCTGTCACAATCATCCTTGAATGAAATCCAAGTCGGGTAAGAAACATCTTCATCTGTGATGTCGTCGTATTCTGTGCTTCATCCAGAATCACAAAGGCATCGTCCAGTGTACGTCCTCTCATATAGGCAAGCGGTGCTATTTCAATGGTACCTTTTTCCATCAGTACCTCCACCTTTTCTGCTCCCAGCAGATCATGCAGAGCATCATATAAAGGCGTCAGATATGGATCCACCTTTTCCTTGAGATCTCCTGGCAGAAAGCCGAGATTCTCTCCTGCCTCAACCGCAGGGCGGGTCAGAACAATGCGTCTGACATCTCCTTTGCGCAATGCTGTCACTGCTGCAGCAACCGCAAGATAGGTTTTACCGGTTCCAGCAGGCCCGATTGCAAATGTAATGGAAGAACGTTCCATTGCTCGAGCAAAAGCAAGCTGTCCCTTTGTTTTCGGACAGATCGGTTTCCCGTTTGCTGTGCGGCCGATCAGATGTCCTGACATCTCCTGATAGTCAATCTCTTCTTTTTTCTGACTTTGCCTTAAGGCATAGATGACATCCTGCTCGCTGATGTTTCTGCCAAGCAAAATCGCTTTGATCAATGTATTTACGGTCCGTTTCAGTGTTTCCATGACTTCTTCATCACACTTTGAAACAGACAGTACACCATCCCGATAAGACAGCTGAATCTGCAATGTTTCCTGCATGATATCCAGATTACGTTCATTGATTCCCGTAAAGACCATCTGCTGCTGTTCAGAGAGGTCTTCTATTCTGATCTGTTCTGTTAGATACGTCAAAAGCGTTACTCCTTATATGTATCCCTATTCTAATACAAAACACAAAAAAAAGAAAAAAGAAGCGAATCATCGCTTCGATTTTACTTGCCTCTTCTTCTAGCCTTGCGAGCAGCTTCGCTCTTGAGCTTTCTCTTAACACCAGGCTTAACGTAGTAAACTCTCTTACGAGCTTCTGCGAGTGTTCCGTTACGGGAAACCTGACGCTTGAAGCGGCGCAGTGCATCATCAAGATTTTCATTTTCCTTGACTACAACTCTTGCCATTGATTGTCACCGCCTTCCTTACATGCCAAATTATTATACCCGACAATAAACTGATTGGCAATGACATTTCAGAAATTTCTGCAAAAAGCATACCTCATAAGAGATATGCCCTGTTGTCATAACAGCTGAGTACCTTTGGATGTACCAATACGGCTTGCACCTGCTTCCACCATAGCAAGCAGATCATCATGATTTCTGACACCACCTGCAGCTTTGACAAGTGTATCAGAACCTTCTGTTTCCTTCTTCATCAGACGTACATCTTCCACTGTTGCTCCTGCAGTAGAGAAACCGGTTGATGTTTTGACAAAATCAGCACCTGCTTTGACTACATCCTTTGTTGCACGGATCTTTTCTTCTTCATTTAACAGGCATGTTTCAATGATTACCTTGAGACAAAGACTACCACAAGCTTCTTTGACAGCTTTGATTTCATCAATGACATATGCGTCATTGCCGCCTTTGAGTTCACCGATATTGATGACCATATCGATTTCCTTTGCACCATTTGCGATGGCATCTTTCGTTTCAAACACCTTGACCGCCTTTGTATTGGCACCAAGAGGGAAACCGATGACGCATGCCGGAAGTACATCCGTTCCTTCCAGTAATGGAGCAACCGTTGCAATCCAGTAAGGGTTTACCATGACAGTTGCGAAATGATACTGCTTTGCTTCCTCCACAACCTTCAGAATATCTGCCTTTGTGGATTCCGGTTTCAGTAATGTGTGATCAATCAGTCTGTTGAGTTCCATAAATTTCTTCACTCTTCTTTCATAAAATAGTATTTTTTCAACACTTCACGGGCAATCGCATCATCACCTTCATACGGTTCTCTGCCAAATTCACGATAGATAAACCTTTCGTCGCCTTTTCCAAGAATGATGATCGTATCATTCGGATCTGCAATTTCAATTGCCTGGCGGATGGCATCATATCGATCCATGTCGTAGATGTAGTTTTTATGGGTGATTTCGGCTGCGATTTCATGTGCGATCTGCAGTGGATCTTCATCACGCGGATCGTCTTCTGTCAGTATGATCATATCACAATACTGGTCAAGAAGCTTACCGAATATCGGACGTTTGATGGAATCGCGTTTGCCGGCACTGCCTGTAATCGCAATGATACGCTTGTTTTTCGGTGTGATGGCGCTGGCATACTGACATACCTTTTCAATTCCATCCGGTGTATGAGCAAAGTCAACAAGAATATTGAACGGCTGCCCTTCCGAGATTCTCTGCATGCGTCCTTCAATCTGATTCAGCTGACGCAATCCTTCCTGCAGATCCTGAATCGGAATGCCGTTTTCATGCAAGGCCGCAATGGAAGCCACAACATTGTAGATATTGAACTTTGCGACAAGATTGGTTTCAATTTCATATTCCCGCTCACCATGTGTCAGTGTGAATCTTGTACAGTCTTTGGAAAGCTGGAATTTGCTCACCTTATAATCCGCATCATGTTCAATGCCATATGTGACTACTTTTGCTTTCGTATCTGCTGTTACCTTGAGCCCATAAGGATCATCCACATTTGTGATGGCTACCGCTTCGGGTTTCAGATGATCAAAAAGCTTCTTTTTGGCATGCATGTAATTCTGCATGGTGCCATGATAATCCAAATGATCATGGGTCAGATTCGTAAAGATCACCGTATCAAAATCAATTGCATCGACTCTTCCCTGTTCAATACCGATGGAAGAAGCTTCCAGAGCACATGCCTGAATGCCGTTTTCCACCATTTCCCCAAGGATGCCATGCAGATCATCAATATCCGGTGTAGTCAATAACGGTGGCAGTTTGATATTGCCATACTCAATCGAGATTGTACCGATATAGCCGGTCGGCATGAACGGATTGAGAAGATCACGGATGATGCAGGCAATGGAAGACTTGCCGTTTGTACCTGTCACACCATACATCTTCAGCTTTTCAGACGGGTGACCATAAAAGGCATCCGCCACATAGTTGTAGGCATCCAGCACATTTTTCACACGGATATAGGTAACATCTGGACGCATCTGATCCAAATCACTGCTGTATACAATGACTTTTGCACCATTTTCGATTGCCTGATCAATGAATTTATGACCATCAAACATCATTCCCTTGACACAGAAGAAGATGGAATCCGGTCTTTTCTTACGGGAATCCGCCATCAGATTGGCTATTTCAATATCCGGTGCCTGCTCAAACAGTTCACTCAGTTTCATTTGCCTCACGCTCCTTTGCGTACATTCTACCATCCTCATATTTTTCCAGTACAACAGGGATTATCTTCCCATGTGGAAGCCTGCCTTTGATCTGTACCTGAATATAATCGGATGTATAACCTGTTGTATAACCGTCCTTATATGTCTCCGCAACAATCAGATCATTCTGGCCGATTCTTGCTGTCTGATACTGTTCGGACAGCTTCTGTGATAAGGCAATTGCCTGCTTGGCTCTGTCTTTTCGAACAGATACAGGTACCTGATTCGGCATAGAGGCTGCAGGAGTGCCTTCCCGTTCCGAAAATGGAAATACATGCAGGAAAGCAAATCCGCATTTTTTCACAAATGCCAAAGCCTCGCCATGATATGCATCGCTTTCCCCAGGGAATCCGGTCATCAGATCACAGGAAATGGAAACATGGCCAAGACGGTTTCTGATTTCTTCTATTCTATCATAATACTGCTGTGTGGTATAAGGTCTGTGCATGGCAGCAAGGATTTCATCACATCCGGACTGCAGTGGGATATGCAGATGTCTTGCGATCCGATCCGGATATTCTTCCATTAAAGAAATCAGTTCATCATCTATTTCCGTGATTTCAATCGAACTGATTCTGATTCTTCCAATTTCCGTTTCCTGCATGATTCTTTTCAGCAACGCCGAAAGAGTAACGCCATATTCTTTTCCATATCTGCCTGTATGGATTCCTGTCAGCACCGTTTCCTGATATCGGGCTGCGATCTTTTTCATCTGTGCGATCACCTGATCCGGTTCCATGGAACGTTCCCTTCCTCTTGCATATGGAATGATGCAATAGGAACAGAACTGATTACAGCCATCCTGAATTTTCAGATAGGCTCTGGAATGATTGTCAAAAGAGGATGCAAGCATCGGCTCAAACGGCATTCCAGCAAGCTCATCCACCATGCGGATTGGCTGATGATCTTTGATGAACTGCTGAAGACACTCCACAAGTCTGTTTTTTTCTTTTGAGCCAAGAATGATATCCGCATCGTCCAACAGACCATCATTGATCTGTGCATAGCAGCCTACAACGGCTGTGATACATTCCGGATACTGTCTTCTAATACGATGGAGCATTTTGCGGCTTTTTGCGGCTGCTGTATTAGTGACAGCACATGTAAAGATGACAGCTGCATCCGCCTTCTGTTCAAAGCTGACTCTTTCCCACCCTTTTTCAATCAGAGAGGATGCGACACATTCAGCTTCATAAGCGTTGACCTTACAGCCAAGATTACAGATAGAAAACTTCATCCTGCCCTCCTTTTTTCATTGATTTCACTGAGCAGTGAAAGACTGTAGAGTGCAGCAGTCTCTGCACGCAGAATCCTTGAGCCAAGTGTACATGGTGTATAATCATGCTGAACAACCTGTTCAATTTCACTTTCATCAAATCCGCCTTCTGGCCCGATCACAACGATGACAGAACTGTGATCCTCATACAGATCACTCAGCCACATCGATCTGCTTCCTGCCTTTTCATAGGCGCAGATTTTCAGCTGTGCCTCTATCTGAAGAAGATCTTTCAGACACATCACATCATCCACAACCGGAATCCGGTTTCGTTTGCATTGCTCAGCTGCACTTTGAACGATGGCATTCCATCTGTCTTTTACGCGGTCCGCCTTTTCCTTTCTGGAGCGAACAACGCAACGGGATGATTCAAAAGGAATGATCCTTGTGACACCAAGTTCTGTTGCCTTCTGCAGAATCCATTCGAACTTTTCTCTGCGGATCAAAGCAATCGCAAGGATGATCTCTCCATCCACTTCGTTGATTCTTTCATCTTTTGCATCAATGTGAACGAAAGCCTTTTTTCCATATGGAATCACTGTCCCGAAATACCCGATTCCATCATACACAAGACGGACAGTTTCATGATCCAGATGCAGAACAGTAATCGCATGATGTGCCTGCTCTTTTGTCATTTCATAGTCTTCACCGACAGTTAACGGTGTATTACAGAAATACTGTTGCATATTGTAATAAAGGAAAACGATTATTCGTCTTCCTCATCTCCTTCTTTATCTCCAATTTCTACCTTGACTTCAACAACCTTACGCTGGTCTGCCTTGGTGATGGTAACATGCAGGTTTTTGTAGTCAAACTGTTCATTGACGCGTGGAATATGGCTGAGTTCATGAATTGCCCAGCCGGAAACCGTAATGAAGTCAAATTCCTCATCTTCTTCCTCTACATCAAACCGTTCAATCAGATCATCGATTTCTGCATCACCCTTGACAAGCCAGGTATGATCATCGAGTTTCTGATAGAAGTCTTCTACGATATCATGTTCGTCCCAGATCTCACCGACAAGTTCTTCGATGATATCTTCAAGTGTAATGATACCATCTGTTCCGCCATATTCATCCAGGACAACTGCCATATGCAGCTTGGATGCCTGTAGCTGTTTCATCACAACTGAAATGGCAGTGTTTGGTGAAGTATAGATAACCTGTTTGATGATCTTACGGATCGGACCACGCTGATGATATCGCAGTTCATAGAAATCCTTTTCATGAATGACACCAACGATGTTATCGATGGAATTTTCATATACAGGAAGTCTTGAAAAGGAATTTTCACGGAAGACACGCTCGATTTCATCAATCGGTGTCGTCATATCTACTGCCACAACATCGACTCGTGGTGTCAGGACATCTTTGACATCCAGATCATTAAAGGAAATCGCATTGGAAATCAGATCGGACTGATGTTCTTCCAGATCCCCTTCCCGTTCTGCTTCATCAACCATTGTGATCAGCTCATCAGAAATATCAGATTCATCCTCCTGAACGTTTACGACGTGGTTGACAATGAATGTCCACCCGCTTAACAGCCAGCTGAATGGCCGTAACAGCAGAAGGAAGAATTTCATAATGCCAACCGTTGCACAGGAGAATTTCTCCGGACATTGCTTGGCAATGGATTTCGGTGCAATTTCGCCGAACATCAGAGTTGCAATTGTCAGTACAACCGTAGAAATGGATGGACCATTTGCTTCCCCGAACATCCTGGAAAACAGAATTGTAGATACGGTTGCAGCCGTAATATTGACAATATTGTTTCCGATCAGAACCGTTGTCAAAAACCGGTCATAGTTTTCCAGAATCTTCAGAACAGATCCGGCTCTGCGGTCTCCATCGGAAGCCATATTCTTGAGTCGGATTCTCGATGCACATGAAAATGCCGTTTCAATGGCGGAAAACATTGCGGAAAACACAAGCAGAATGACTACTGCGAGTATGAACATGCTGTTATCGGTCATAGAGATACCAACTCTTTCCTGATGAAATAATACTGATTACACAGTGGTATCGAACAGTCGTCCAAAATAAACACCTTCCTTTAATCTTACTGAAATGCAAATATTATAGCATTTTACTGATCTGCACGCAAATATCACTCATTACCCTTTCCGGATATGTCCAAGTTCCATATGCCGATCCAGAATCGTTTCAATCACTTCATACAGCTTTTTTGATCCATCTGCTGTTGTTTTCTGACGGGCATCAATGGAAGATCTTGCTACATCATGTTCGATCCAGCTTTCCCCTTCATTGGCATCATTTAACAGCAAAGGTTGGAAATTATCCATGGCTCTGGCAAATCGTGCTTCTGGTGTATCGCCATGTTCAAATTCTTCAAACAGAGCATGCATCATTGCACACTGATCATCTGGAAGCATCCCAAACAGATGTTCTGCTGCCTTCTTTTCTCTTTGTGCCTGTGTCTTCTTTGCTTCTTCATCATATGCATATGTATCGCCAGCCTCGATTTCGACAATGTCATGAATCAGACATAGAATCATGACTTTTGCGATATCAATCTTCTCATTGGAATATTCCTGTAGCAAAAATGCCATGATCGCCATATGCCATGCATGTTCAGCATCATTTTCTCTTCTGCCATGGCAAGACAGATGGGTTTGTCTGAGAATATTCTTTTCTTCATCGATCTTTACGATAAAATCGATCTGTTTCTGCAGTCTTTCATTCATCTGTTTCACCTTCTGCAAATACATATTTCTTTACAAGTCTGACGCCGATCCGAACACAGTCTTCACACTCACATAGTACGTTTCCTGTATCCAGTCCTTTGATATCCCTGCAGACCAAAGCACCAGCCTGCTTTTCAAAGTCCTGAACAATGTTTCTTTCCAGCATATAGGTGCGTGCCTTGGAGTCCGGATGATTAAGATGCCTTGAACAGGCAGAAAGACCTGCAAGCATGCATGCACCATTGAGTGCACCACATGTTCCCTTTGTACAGCCAAGGCCACTTCCGAAACATTCGCTGATCGCAAACATCTGTTCCTGGCTCAGATCACTTTCTTCACAGAATGCACAGACAACAGCCTGGGCACAGTTGTATCCTCTGTTTCTTAATGTAACTGCGTATTCTTCCTTATTCATGATTTCCTCCATTTGAAAAGGCCACCTGCATCAGATGACCTTGTATTGTTTAACCTCTTCTGAAGAAGCCCGGGATGACACCATCGTCATCATTGTCGTCACCTTCACCGAAAGCAACGTCATCATCTTCTTCCATGATAACTCCAGCTGATGGAGCAGCTGTTTCATTTGAAGAAACAGGGCTCTTTGCGGAAGCAGGGCCATCATTGCCGATTGCTTCATAAGCTGGAAGATCAAAGCCTGTAGCGATGACGGATACGATGATGGAATCACCGATCTTATCATTGATCGCAACACCGAAGATGATATCAATATCATTACCAGCGGCTTCGCGGATCGTATCAACTGCTTCACTTGCATCATAAGCGGACATTGTAGCCCCACCAGTGACGTTGATGATCGCACTCTTTGCACCGGCAATCTGAGCTTCCAGAAGTGGAGACTGAATTGCACGCTGTGCAGCTTCCTGAGCCTTGTTGTCACCATCAGCCATACCGATACCGAACAGTGCAGATCCCTGGCCTTCCATAACGGACTTGATATCCGCAAAGTCAAGGTTGATCATTGCAGGACATGCAATCAGGTCAGTAATTGTCTGTACACCCTGACGCAGAATGTTATCTGCTTCTTTGAATGCATCTTCGAATGGAATATGTCCGATGACTTCCAGAACCTTGTTATTGGAAATGATGATCAGAGAATCAACATATTCTTTCAACTGTTCCAGACCGTTTTCTGCCTGTACCATTCTCTTTCTTCCTTCAAAGGAGAAAGGCTTTGTAACGATACCGACTGTCAGGCATCCAAGTTCCTTAGCAATTTTAGCAAATAATGGAGCTGCACCTGTACCGGTACCACCACCCATGCCGGCTGTTAAGAAGACCATATCAGCGCCTTCCATAGCCTTACGGATTTCATCTTCGCTCTCTACTGCTGCCTTACGTCCGTTATCCGGATTTCCGCCTGCACCAAGGCCTTCCTTACCAAGCTGAATCTTGTTGGCAACAGGAGAAATATCAAGTGCCTGAAGGTCAGTATTCGCAACGTAGAATTCTACGCCCTGTACACCTTCCTGAACCATGCGGTTTACCGCGTTGGAACCGGCACCACCAATACCGACGACTTTGATTTTCGCAATCTGGTTATATTCTAAATCTGCCATTTCAATACCTCTATTACATCTTTCCCTCTAAAAAGAGTCCTTTTAATTTATTTGTCAGCGTATCTTCCTTTGTATCGGAATCACTCTTGCGTTTTGACCGGTAGCTGACCGCTTTGACAAAAGCATCCATATCCAGACTGTCATCAATATATCCGCTGATCGGCAGTTTATCCTGATATGCATAGAAAAGTCCAAGACAGGCGGTCAGGCCAGCATTACGTCCACCAAGCGTTTCTGGAATATAGCTTTGACATTCAACACCCAGTCTGTTTCCTAAAAGCTGAGCAAAACCGAGCATTTCGCCACCTTCGCCTGTAATCATAACAGCAGTTGGCGTGCCTTGCAAGATCGGTTTACATGTTTTTTCGATCGCTTCCAGCCACTGCTCAATGTTGTCTTTGACACAATCGTACAGCTGCTGTTCATTGATTGTATGGGTTTCCTTGCCATCTGCCCAGATATGAATCGGGTTCTTTGAGAACTTCTCCTTATCCAGTCTGCAACTGTATTTCAGAAGATCTACCGCTGTTTCAACAGGAATTCCATACTGTTCAACAACCGGAGCAACAATGGAACCGATACCAAACGGACTGATCAGAGAAGTATTGATTCTTCCCTTTTTCAATAATGTCAATGTTGTCGTTTCTCTTTCCATCTTGAAAAGAAGTACCTGCTGGTTGACGGCACGTTCAAACAGCGCAGCTTCCTTTGCACAGGCATAAACATCCGGGAAGATGTCAAGTACGCTGATGCCGGACTTTTCAACAGCCATGACAAGATCATAACTCATCTTACGGTCGGCACATAACAGATCAATATCCACTTCCATTGTGGAGCATCTTTCTCCAATCGGAATTCTTCTTGTCGCAATGCCGTTGACAGAATATCTGACACAGACTGTCTGAATCAGAGCATAGTCTTTATTGATCTTCATCTGTTCCGCTTTTGTGATGGCATTTCTGACATCCTGAATTGTCACAACTCCATCAATGCCTTCAATTTCAACTGTTGACTTGACAGAATAACGCTTCATTCTGTAGGAAGGCATCGCAAGGATGACCTTTCTGATTTCTGCCCCGATCATACGGGACACATTGTCTGCTGCTGTACGGATTGCCTTACTGATTGCTTCAGGGTCCGTTACTTTATTATAGGAAAGCCCATAACATGGGATTCTTTCCACTTTGATCACATTGAATCTGGTATTGAAGAATTCTCCGACGATCAGGCGTACCTCATGGTCAGCTACTTCCAATGCCGCGAAAATCTGTTTATCGCTCATGAAGTCTCCTTTCTTTACACATCACCTAGTTTATCACAGAACCGCCTGTTTCCAAACAAAATTCCATGTTTATCAGCCGAAAAAAACAGCTGATTTTTATGTTGCATTATGTATGACTCTATGGTATATTTTCTAGGCATTATGAGCGAAGGAGGTTATGGTATGTCAAGAGTTTGTGCCGTATCCGGTAAGAAGGCGTTGAGCGGAAACAAGCGTTCTCATTCTTTACGTGCTACAAGAAGAAAGTGGAACGTTAATCTGCAGAAAGTACATATGGTTGTCGATGGAAAGCCACAGACAGTTCGTATTTCTGCCCGTGCATTAAAGACACTCAAGTCCAAGAGCGCCAAGGCAGTCAAGGCATAAAAAAAGAAGATTCCTAAGAATCTTTTTTTTCATCCCGGCTTCGAATGAGAAGGACGGGATTTTTTTCGTTGATGAATATGCCTGTTTCCCCTTTCAGCTCATTGGATACCGTGTACAGATCTTCATATGTGATTGTTCTACGATCAAGCGGGTAGGCAAAGCCGATCAGTGTCAGTACAGCACTGCTGTCAGTAAAGAAAGAAAAATACGGATATTCCCCTTTGCTGACTTCATGGTTTCCAACAGGGTACGCCTTAATAAGGTTTCTTTCATCTTTGAGAACAACTTTGCCAGGATATTTCATCGCAAGACGGAGGTTGATCAGTTCATGATCAACCCTGCCTCCAAGTCCTCCGATGATTTCAATCTGATCGTAACCAAGGCTGACTGCTTTTTCGATTGCTGATTGACCATCGGTATCATCCTTAATCGGATTAAGCCTGATGACTTCATCACTGTACTGCTGTATCAGTGAAAGATCTTCCTCTTTTACAGAATCAAAGTCACCGATGGCCACACGCATGGCAATTCCCTTTTCAGCAAGAAAAAGGGCACCTTTATCCACACCGATATAATCACATGATTCTTCGATCAGTGTATCTGTCATCTTACAGGCAATGATGACTTTCATCTCAGACTCTCCACAGCCTTTTGGATATCACCTTTAAAGACATAGGAACCGGCTACCAGTACATCGACGCCAGCTTCCCTGCACACTCTGCCCGTTTCCTGGTTGATGCCACCATCCACCTCAATCAGTGCATGACTTCCGGAAGCATCGATCATCTGACGCAGCTGTGCAATCTTACCAGCAGCTTCAGGATGGAAGGACTGCCCGCCAAAACCAGGTTCAACTGACATGATCAGAATCAGATCCACTTCATTCAGATATGGTACAAGTACCTCAACATCCGTATTCGGTTTAATGGAGATACCTGCCTTCTTTCCTGCTGCATGAATCTTTTCCAATAGCGGTCTGATTTCTTCTTCCTGCAATGCCTCATAATGGAATGTGATCAGATCGGCACCTGCCTTGATGAATACATCTGCATAATAGGACGGATCTGCTACCATCAGATGGACATCCTTATATAATGGAGACGCTTTACAGAAAGCCTTCAGAATATCAGGTCCAAATGAGATATTCGGAACAAAGTTTCCATCCATGACATCATAATGCATCCACTCTGCTCCAGATGCATTGAGCTGCTGCAGCTGTGATGCGGTATCAGAATAATCTAAAGATAAAACACTTGGTGCAATCAGAACACTCATAAATACTTTTTCCTTCTTTCCTGAATCATGGCAAGCACTGCCAGATAACTGTGATATCTTCTTTGCGGGATCAGCCCATCTTCAACGGCCTGTTTGACAGCACAACCCGGTTCATTCTGGTGAATGCAGTCATTGAATCTGCATCCTCCAATGTATGGAGCAAAATCAGGAATGCATGCCCCGACTTCATCCGCTTCCATGTCTGAAAAATCCAGTGAGCTGAATCCTGGTGTATCCGCTACAAGCCCTCCACATACCTGATGGAGTTCATTGTGGCGGGTCGTATGACGGCCTCTGCCAAGAGCTTTTGAGATTTCCTGTGTAGCAAGGTGGAAGGAAGGCTCAAGTTCATTGATCAATGTACTTTTCCCTGCACCAGACTGACCTGTCAGTACAGATACCTTTCCTTTCAGCATGTCAGGAAGTTCATTGTTGAGCTGGCCCTTTCCTGTACGGATCACCTGTAGTGGTCCGTTTTCATATTCCTGAATCTGCCTTTCAACCTGCTCGGGAATACCCCTGTCACATTTTGTAACAACAAGAACCGGTGTAATCCCTGCTTTTTCGATCAGGATCGTCAATCTGTCAATCAGTGTGACAGAGAAATCCGGATCCATGACACTCATGATGATCAGAGCCTGATCTACATTGGCGACAAACGGACGGATCAGATGATTTCTTCTTGGAAGAATCTTCTGAATCACAACCTGTCCTGCATTGATGTCAGCCTCCACAAGATCGCCGGCAGCAGGAATCGCCTGTCTGCGGATCTTTCCGGACAGCAGTGCAGTATATTTCTGTCCATCTTCAGACAGAATCGTATATTCTTTCGAAATAATTCGGATAATTCTAGCTTTCATGTTGATTAATAATAATACAGCGTGACATAGTTGTCAGTTGACTGCGTATACGATGTACCGGAGGCAGGTGAACAGTCAATGACTGTTCCAAATGAGATGGATGCCTGTTCTTCCGGTGTCATTTCATCAATATCCTTTGGCAGGGATCGATTGGATGTATATACCTTCAATCCCATTTCTTCCAGTTCCTTTACGGCATCCTTGATTGATTTGCCGATGATATCATCCGGGATGATAACAGTCGGATAGGCACTATATGTAAAGGAAATAGTGTTTACCTTATTCGGATCAAACAGATCTCCTGCCTGCAGTGTCTGCTGATCCAGAATCGTACCGGAAGTAATCGGACTGGACTGTGGCTGCAGCTGAACCTTCATATTCGGATAATCTTTCGATATTTCATCGATGACTTCATTGACATCCCGCCCCGTATAGTCCTTTGCCTTCACACCAATACCACTGGAAACAACAATTTCCACAGTGCTGTCCTTATCAACCTTCTCGCCTTCTTTCGGCGTAACATCGATAATCATGCCAGCCGCCATATCAACAGTCAGTTCATAACGGATCTTTTCTTCATCCACCTGTAATGTTTCCTTCTGCAATACTTCCAATGCATCACTCATCGACAAGCCGACGATCTGTGGGACATAATACTGTTTTCCAAAGGAAATCACACCGGTAAAGGCCAGTGCTGATAACCCGCCGACAATCACAAGAGAGCATACAACACCAATCAGAATCATCAGCGTTTTTCTCTTTCTGCTTTCCTTTTCCATTTCCGCCCTTGCTTTTGCGGAAGAAGAAGCTGTTTCCTTTTTCTTCTCATTCCTGATCGGTACGGCTTTTGGCTGCTCATGGCCTGTTTTCTTCACTGTCGTTTCCTTGACTAGCAGTCTTCTTTCATTCAGTCTTTCAGGCCTGAGGCATGTGGATACATCCACAAGCATTTCTTCAGCATTGGGATAACGCAAAGAAGGATCTTTAGCGGTACAGCGTGTGATGATGTTTTCCAGAGATTGTGGAACCGTGGAATTGATGGCGCGTACCGATGGCATCGGTTCACGCATATGCTTTAAGGCAACCTGTACAGCCTGATCCGCCTTATAAGGCACATCACCACTCAGCATTTCATATAATACGATACCAAGTGCGTAAATATCAGACTGAAAGGAAGCAGGTTCTCCCTTGGCAAGTTCCGGTGCCAGATAATGGACAGATCCCATGACATTATTTGCCTGTGTCAGCTGCACACTGCCCAAGGCAGTAGCAATACCAAAGTCCAGTATTTTCAAAGAACCATCTGCTTTGACGATGACATTCTGCGGTTTGATATCACGGTGAATAATACCTCTGCTGTGCGCCTCTGCAACGGCAGAACAGAGCTGTTTCATGATATCTACCGCTTCTTCATTGACAAGTGGTCCTCTTGAGCGGATCACCTGTTTGAGTGTTTTACCGGCAATATATTCCATGACGATATAGTGATGATCCTTGTATTCGCCAACGTCATAGATCTCCACAATATTCGGATGTGCCAGAGATGCAGCAGCCTGTGCTTCTCTTTCAAAGCGCAGAATCGATACCGTATCGCTGGAAAGATCTGCACGCAGAATCTTGATGGCAACCTGGCGGTTGAGGATCGTATCTACCGCAAGGAACACATCCGCCATACCACCTTGACCAATATGAGAAACGACCTCGTAACGGCCAGCAATCATGTTATCAGATGCCATTACGTCCCTCCTCAAGATCAATCAGTATGACAGTCACATTGTCATAACCACCAGCTTCCAGTGCCGCTTTCATCAGGTTTCTTGCCCGTAAGGAAGGATCCATGTCCTGATTCATCAAAATGGCATGAATCTTTGTTTCATCAACATAGCCATGCAGCCCATCTGAACATAACAGAAGTCCATCCATCTGTTCCTGATGCACATGAATATCTCCTTTGACAGTAGGCCATACACCAAGTGCATTTGTCAGAACATTTTTACGCGGTGAATTTTTTGCTTCTTCCGGTGTCAGTTCCCCATGCATGATCATGTCATTGACAAGGGAATGATCCATTGTGATCTGCTTGAATCGGCCATCCTTCCACCATGCATAGGTGCGGGAATCACCAATGTTGACAACAACCTTGCCAAAGGAAGTGATCATCACACCAGTCAGAGTTGTTCCCATTCCTTTTAATTCCGGTCTGCCTGCACCATAGCTGTAGATTTCATAGTTGACCTGGGTAATCATGCGGTTGATCCACTGGATTGCCTGCGCAGCGTCAGTAAACCCATCCGTTTCTGAAAATGCCTGGGAAAACATGGACACAGTCATGGCACTGGCAATATCTCCTCCGGAATTACCGCCGATGCCGTCTGCGACAATCGCAAAAACGTCATTAGCCTGATTGGTGGCGATGACGTAGGAATCCTGATTGTTTTTTCTGACCAGTCCGCGGTCGGTTATTCCGTAATACTTCATTTTTTACCCATTTCGTGTTTTGCACGCAGCTGACCGCATGCCGCATCAATATCATCTCCATGTTTCTGACGGAGTGTTGCCTTGACACCATGCTTCATCAGAACATCATAGAAATGCAGTGCCTTCTTTTCGTTCACACTGCGATAACCGTTTTCATCCACTTCGTTATATGGAATCAGGTTGACATAGGCATTCATGCCACGGATCAGATCTGCCAGCTGTATGGCGTGCTGGTCCGAGTCATTGACTCCACTTAACAGAATATATTCAAATGTCAGTCTGCGATGGTTGTTTTCACTGTAATCACGTAACGCTTCCATTAACATGTCAAGCGGATATGCCCGATCAATCGGCATGATCTTTTCACGCAGCTCGTTATTCGGGGCGTGCAGTGAAATTGCCAGGTTGTACTGATAATGCCCCTGAGCAAATTCTCTGATTTTTGGAACGATACCACAGGTGGAAATCGTAATATGCCTTGCACCAATCGCAAGACCAAGGTCAGAATTGACAATGGAACAGAAGTTGATGACATTGTCATAGTTATCAAACGGTTCGCCCGTTCCCATGATGACAATATTGTCTACTCTTCTTCCCATTGCATCCAGCTGCTTCTGCACATACATGACTTCTCCTACCATTTCTCCGGCAGTCAGATTTCTCTGTTTTTTCAGAAGTCCGGAAGCACAGAATGTGCATCCCATATTACAACCGACCTGTGAAGTCACACACAGGCTGTCACCAAAATGAAAATGCATCAGTACTGCTTCCACACTGCTGCCATCCATCAGCTGCAGCAGGAATTTGATGGTACCATCTTTTGATACCTGACGTGTCAGTTCCTGAACAGGCATGATGGCATATTCTGCAGACAGCTTTTCAATCAAAGCTGCAGGCAGGTCCGTCATTTCTGAAAAGGACATGGCTCTTTTGCGGTATAACCACGTAAACAGCTGTTTTGCACGATATGGTTTCTGCCCATATCCAGCCAGCATTTCTTCCAGCTGTTTCAGATTCAGATCATATATTGTTTTCATACGCGCCTATTCTATCATATCTCTTTCTTTTTTCACCATACAGGCTGCATAAAATCCATCATGGATTTCATCCGGGAAGATGGTCTTTTCTTCCATCAGTTCAAATTCACTGTGCCTTTTCAAAAATGCAGTGATCTGTTTTGTGTTTTCTCTGTGATTGAGTGTGCAGGTGGAATACACCAGTCTGCCGCCATTTTTCACATAAGAGGCAGAAGTTTCCAGTATCGTCTTTTGAATCATCAGAATCTCATCGAGATCATCTGGTGTCAGATGCCATCGGATTTCCGGTTTATGGCGTAAATCCCCAAGCCCGGAACATGGTACATCGCACAATACCCGATCGTAGCTTTCCACTTCATCTTCTCTTTTCTTTGTGCCATCAGCCACCATCGTATGAACAATAGTCACCCCTGTTTTTTCCATCAGCTGATCAATCAGAGCAAGTCGATGCGGATACAGATCACAGGCTGTAATGGAACCTCTGTTTTCCATTAACACAGCAAGCATCTGTGTTTTTGTACCAGGAGAGGCACATGTGTCCAATACTTTCATGCCAGGTTTCACATCCATCATCAAAGCAGGTAAAACAGAACTCGGATTCTGAATCAGTGTTCTTCCATGCATAAAATCACGTGTTTTCTGAATCGGGATATCACTGCTGAATGACCATTGATCAATCCATGTATAATGGGATGCTTCACTCAATTGATTCATTTCTGCCTTTAATGGATTCCATCTGCCATACACAACAGCAGGTCTTTGAAACACGTGCAGCAGCTCCCTGCATTTTTCTTCTCCATAATGTGCATTCCATAAGCGGATGATCCACTCTGGCATACCCAAGGCAATCGAAAGATCGTCGGTTTCCCTTTTGCCACGTTTGACAACCTGGTGCAGTACAGCATTGACAAATGCCTTATCCTTTTTTGCAGCAATCATTACCGCTTCATTTACCACAGCATAGTCTTTGCTGGACATGAAAAACAGTTCATAACATGCCATGTCAAGAAGTACTTCTGCTTTTGGTCTTGTTTTTATTGCCAGATCCTTCCACTGATATTCCAGAAACGACCGATTTCGGATCGTTCCATATACAAGCTGGGAAATAAACGCCATAGATGGCTGATCTTCTTTGATCTGGCGCATCAGTAAAGATGCATAGCCGTGTTCATAAAAGACACGGTAAAGTATGTCATATGCAGTTTTTCTTGCTTCCATTAATCCAGTACAAGCGGATTAACATCAATCCGCACTCCTTCCGGTTTGTTTTTCTGACTGTCAAGCCAGTTGCTGACAGCATTTCGCATGATTTCCAGATTTCTTCCTTTCAGAAGAATTCTGTTACGATACAGATCCTTTTTCCGCAGCAGTTCAATCACACCACCTGTTTTAAAATCCCCTGAAATCTCACGTTGAATCTTTAATGCCATTTCACTGCATCTTTTCGGATTGGTGGAACTGACAGTAATGGAAATCAAATATGTATATGGTGGTGCCATTACAGCATGCCTGTAAGCCATCTCCTGAGTGAAAAAGGAATCATAATCACTGGAAGCAGCACATGTCACAGCATAATGCAATGGATCATTGACCTGCAGGATGACTTCTCCTGCAGTCTCACTTCTTCCGCTTCTTCCCGCTGCCTGCATGAGCAGATCAAATGTTGTTTCACAGCTTCTGTAATCCGTACGGTTCAACCCCTCATCCCCATTGACAATACCAACCAGGGTGACGGAAGGATAATCCAGTCCTTTGGCGATCATCTGGGTACCAATCAGTATATCTGCTTCTTTGTTTCCAAATGCCTGCAGCAGATCATGATGAGCATTCTTCTTTCCTGTTGTATCGGCATCCATACGGATGATTCTGGCCTCAGGGAACATCGTATGTACCTGATCGTGCAGTTTCTGCGTTCCATAGCCATAGGTTGTAAACCCCTGTGAAGACTGGCAGGATGGACAGATCCGCGGTACCCTCATCTGATATCCGCATGTATGGCATTTCATGATTCTTCCTTCTTTATGATAGCTCATCGCAAGATCGCAATGCGGACATTTCAGTACCTGCTGACACTTTCTACATTTGAGCAGACTGTAATAACCTCTTCTGTTTAGAAGAATGATGACCTGTTCCCTGTTTTTCAGACGCAGTGCAATGCCATCTCTCAACGCATCACTGATCATTTCATTCTGCCCTTCTTCCATGGCTTCTTTCATGTTTACAATGTGAATGTGTGGCAATGTATCATTGACGCGATGATTGAGTGTGACAAGGTGATATACATGCTTTAAGGCTCTGGCATAGGAATCCAGAGATGGTGTTGCGCTACCCAGAATAAGCTTTGCCTGATTGTAGCGACAGCGGAACATGGCGATATCCCTTGTATGATAGGATGGCTGGCTGTCCTGCTTATAACTGCCATCATGTTCTTCATCCATGATGATCAGTCCAAGATTCTCAAAAGGCAGAAATACGGCACTTCTTGTACCGACAACAATCCCAGCCTTACCATGATGCACAAGCTGATACTGCTCATATTTTTCCTGTGCACTCAATCCACTGTGATATACCGCAAGATAACTGCCAAACCGCTTCGAAACCCGATCAATCATCATCGGTGTCAGACCGATCTCTGGCACAAGAAACAGTACCTGTCTTCCTTCTTCCAGTACTTTCTGTGCCAGCTGAAAATACACTTCTGTCTTACCGGATCCGGTAACTCCTTTTAAAAGGAATACCGTATCATCACTGCTGAGAATTTCTTCCACTGCCTGCTTCTGTTCCTGATTCAATGCATATGGAGATGGTGTTATGGACAAGGAAGAACTTACTGCCTGTTTTTCCTTTGTAAATACGACCAGTGCTTTTTTCTCAATCAGAACACGGGCAATGTTGGGATAATTCTTTCTTAATACAGAATAAGGAAGCTCCCCTGCCTGGCTGACGGTAAGATAGGCTTCCAGCTGTTTTGGTGTCAGACTGCATTTTTCATCCGATACTTTCACCCATCTTTCCACAACTGCTTTTTTATGATGTGTGGATGGTTTGACAACCGATGGCAGCATTGCCTGAAAACAGCTGATCGTTGTTGAAAGTGTGATTTCTCTCATATAAAAAGCAAGATCATGCAGCTCTTCTGTAATAAGAGGTTCATTGTCAAGCACACCTTCAATCTTTTTCAGACTGAATCCGTTCCTTTTTTCATATGCTTTCAGCGTTTCTTCCATCGGCTTACTTGATTCAACAAACCCGATCAGCTGCCTGTTACGAAAAGGAATCAGCACACGGCACCCCTGGCTTATATGTGTTTCACTCGCATATTCAAATGTCTGATCCAGATTACGGATCGGATGTTCAATCCAGCACTTTACAATTTCCATGCATACATTGTACCGGAAAATCGATTGAAAGCCACACTGAATACAGTATAATAAAACAAATCATGGAGGTCCTTTATGGAAAAATGGAAACGTATCGTGATCAAGGTTGGCACAACCACTCTGACTCATAAAAGTGGCAGACTTAACATCCGCAGAGTGGAACAGCTTGCCAAGGTCATATGCGATATCGCCAACAGCGGTATTGAAATCATCTTTGTATCTTCCGGTGCCATTTCGATGGGTGTCGGAAAGATGGGACTTCCCGGCAAGCCTTCAGACATGGCTGGAAAACAGGCATGTGCAGCTGTCGGTCAGTGTGAACTGATGTATACATATGACAAACTGTTTTCTGAATATAACCGTACCATTGCACAGGTACTTTTGACAGGTGAAGATCTTTCCACACCAGGAAGAGTCGACAATTTTACAAATACGATGAACCGACTGCTGGAACTTGGTGTCATTCCGGTATTAAATGAAAACGATACAATCGCAACAGATGAAATCACATCCATCGGTGACAATGACACCCTTGCCTCTGCTGTAGCAACAAGCTGCAAAGCAGATCTGCTGATTCTGTTTTCTGATATTGATGGTGTATATACCGCAGATCCCCATACTGATGAAAATGCAAGACTCATCCCGTATATCCGTGTCATTGATGAATCCATTCTGGCTCTTGCGGGTGACACCGCTTCAAATCAGGGCACAGGCGGTATGGTTACAAAAATCCATGCAGCAAAGACTTGCATGGAACATGGCATTGATATGATCATCACCAATGGTAACAACCCTTCCATTCTGTATGACATCATGGACGGTACCCCTGTCGGCACATTCTTTGAAGGTAAACTGTGATGAATATAAAAGATATTACAGCCCGTGCAAAAGATGCCGCACGGATCACGAAAAATCTCAGTCTGGACATCAGAAACGGTGTACTGCTTCAGTTTGCAGCAAATCTGAGAAATCATGCTGATCAGATCATTTCCGCCAATCAGATGGATCTGAAAAACGCCCATGAAAACGGGATGAAAGAATCCTTTGTGGATCGACTGAGGCTGACTGAAAGATCCATTGAAGCTATTGCTCAGGGTATTGAACAGACTGCCGCCTTAGCAGATCCTATTGGAATTACATTAGAAGATCGTATTCTGGATAATGGCCTTCACCTGATGAAAAAAAGCTGTGCCATTGGTGTGATCGGAATTATCTTTGAATCCAGACCGAATGTCTGTGCTGACTGCGCTGCTTTGACATTCAAATCCGGTAATACGTGTATTCTCAAAGGTGGAAAGGATTCCTATCACAGCTGTGTTGCGATTGTCGAAGCAATGCATGATGCATTGCAGAAATATGGTATTACAAAGGATGCCGTGATTCTTCTGAAGCATCCGAATCATGAAGAAACACAGGCATGGATTTCTGATCGTAACAGCATGGACCTTCTCATACCAAGAGGTTCTGCCCGATTGATCCGCTCAGTTGTAGATCATGCGAAAGTCCCTGTAATTGAAACCGGTGCCGGTATATGCCATGTTTATGTGGATGAAACTGCAGATCCTGATATGGCAACTGATATTGTGATCAATGCCAAGTGCCAGCGTCCATCTGTATGCAATGCGATGGAAACACTGCTTGTACAGGAAAGCGCAGCAGAAAAACTCCTGCCTGTTATCGCATCCGCATTACAACAGCATGGTGTACGCGTATATGCTGATCACAAGGCATGTTCCATCATTCCATGGTTTCTGCCTGGCAATGAAGAAAACTGGAATACCGAATACAATGATCTGATCATGAATGCTGTCATCGTGAAAAATGTTCAGGAAGCGGTAGAACATATTGAAAACCATGGCACACATCATTCGGAAAGTATTGTTTCCAACGATGTTAACGCGGTATCATATTTTATGAACAATGTAGACAGTGCCTGCATCTATCATAATGCAAGCACAAGATTCACAGATGGATTTGAATTCGGGCTCGGAGCGGAAATCGGCATCAGCACACAGAAGATGCATGCCCGTGGTCCTATGGGACTGCAGGCACTGACAACCGTCACCTATCACCTGGAAGGAAATGGAGAGATTCGAAAATGAAAACACAGAAAAAATACACATTAGGTATTATCGGACTTGGCCACATGGGTGGTGCAATCGCAAAAGGTGCAGTTCGCAATGATTATCTGGAACGTTATGAAATTGCCGTCTATGATCCAAGTGAACATGCCCGTAAAGACTGCAATATTGAAGGATTTGCATATCTTTCCGATGTACACCAGCTGACTGCAGATTCCCACATCATACTGCTTGCGGTTACACCACAGCAGGTTGAGGGGGTACTCGAAGAAATCGGCAATGACAACATGGATGTTGTTCTTTCCATTGTTACAGGTGTATCCATTGCACATCTGCAGGAAAGACTGCATCACACACCGATCATCCGCGGCATGCCGAACACACCATTACAGATTGGTGAAGGAGCAACTGCTCTTTGCATGTCAGATGACTGCAGAGCAGATGATTATGACTTTGTCTTCCAACTGTTTGCTTCCATGGGTGTAACCAGAACCGTTCCGGAAGACAAGATGAATGAGATTGTTACCGTACATGGTTCCATCCCTGCCTATGTCTATTACTTTGTTCAATGCATCCTCGACGATGCCATGGCAAGAGGAATTGATGAAAGAGATGCTAGAGCCCTTCTTGTTCAGACTTTCATCGGATCCGCGCAGTTATTGAAAAAATATCCGGAAAGAAGCATTGAACAGTTTGTTGATGAAGTCTGTTCCAAGGGTGGCACAACCATTGAAGCAATCGGTGAACTCAAAACACGCAACATTGCAGAAATCATTCATGACGCAAATGAAAAATGCATTGCCCGTGCAAAGCAGCTTGGCAAATGACAGTTCCTGTAACAGGGAACTGTTTTTTCATACAGAAAAGACAGGGATCATCCCTGTCGAAACGAGCAGCCGATATAGTTGCCGTTATGATCCGCATCACAGATCATAGAGGAACCATCGGTATCAAATGTATGAATGATGGAATTGGATGGCATATATACTTCTTTCAAAGAAACTGTATTTTCAGCACGCACATCAACAAGCTTTTCCTGTTTCTGCAGATTGAGTACCTCCACTGGTGTATTGGATACGTCAAGGAAAGAAAGGTCTGGATTACCAGAAAGATCCACCTGTGTTACAGAAGTACCGGAAAGAGTCAGTGACTGCAGTTTTGTAAAGCACGCAATGCCTTCAATGGAAGTGACAGCAGTATCTGATGGAACAATGATGACAAGTACATTTTCTCTTTCGTTACCACTGAGAAACCCATCCTGATCCGTATCATATCTGGAAGAGATGTGTGTACGGAAAAGATCATCCGGGAATGTATTGGCATCAATACGGATCTGCTGTGTCTGATCAGCAGTTACAGATTCATCCAGCGTGCTGCTCATGACCATATGCATGCCGATCCCTGTTGCACCAATCAGAATTCCTGCAACAAGCAGACAAAGGATTATACGGAATACAAAGTCTCTTTTCTGCATATGTCTGCGTGTCAGCTTTACAACATGGAGAGTCTGTGTTTCCGCTGGCATATCTCTATCAATATGAATGACACCGGTATCTTCAAAAAGATGCCTGTCGGTATCGGAAAGACGGCTGATTGCACGTGTAAACGCCTGCTCATCCAGATCATGTTCCATTTCATCCGGAACATCAAACAGCTGATTTTCTTTCTTTTCTTCCATAGTCTCTCCTTTCCCGTAAAAAAAGTCCTGAGAAAACAGAACTTTTCAATGTCTTACCATGCCACAGCAATATCCAGCTGCATCTGATTGTTCATGACAAATCCACCGGTATCAACAACGATACCCATACCAAGACTTGTCGGAACAATCGTACATAATGGACGGATGGAGTAGTCTGCAGCTACCATGACGTATTCCCCCAGCATCTTCACACCATCTTCTCTGACCCAGTAATCACCTTGTGCTCCTGCATTCTTGGCATTCTGCACGCATACCGACATATTGAGGTTGTAGTATGTTTCCTTACCGCTTGGACCGATAATCGTACCAGCACCTGGTGTCAGAACAGGACCATTCCATAATGTATATGCCTTCGGTGTATAGATCTTTGTTTCAGAAAGATCTTCACTTCTGACATAATAATCAGCTCCATCAATCAGCACTTTGGAATAGCCATGCTGGTTGACGCCTGTCACCTTCAATAGTGTATTCTGTGCCAGTGTCGTATAGACAGAGGCATTTTCATTAGGACGCATCAGTACTTCCGTACCGTCCACGCTGTAGTATTCCCCCTGAGCATCATGGAACACATTATCTGTCCCATCAGTCAGAAAACGGATGGAAACATAACCGGTCTTACCGGAAGATGTCAGAACCTGACACATCTCTCCATCAATCCCTATCACATAGACTTCCTGCCCTCTTGTAATCCTGTCAATGGAAGAGGAAACAGAAGAAATATCAGAAAGAACATTGGTATCAGCTGATACATACATCAGCTGTTTGTTCTGATTGACTGTTGTTTCGAATACATGTGCCTGCGATATGCCTGCAAGTGAGCTGGTGTTACCGATCTTACCGGATGCCAGAAGTTCCTGACAGTTGAGAATGAGTACTGCTGTTGTAACAGGAAGAATTTTCATCATCCATTTATTCATTCCATCAGCTCCTTTCTTCGATTGATTGATACACGTAACAGTAATTATTTTAACGAATTTACAGGGAAATATCAAACTCTTCATCGATAATCCAGGCACAAACTGCCCTGTTTCACACAAAAATCACAATTTTTATTGGTATGAGCCATGTAAATTCAGGCATGAATGACACAATCAAGCCGGATATCATGCGTTTCCACGTCAATACATTCAACCAGCTGTTCCTTAAATGCAACTCCTACCTTATAAGAGATCTTTTTCAAAATGGAATCATAATACCCTTTTCCATACCCGGTTCTGTTACCGTTATGATCAAAGGAAGTTAATGGAACAAACATCAGATCAATCGTGGATGGTTCTACCGGTATGCCATGTGGTTCAGGAATGTGGAATGCACCAGGTTTCAGATCGGAAAGATCATGAACTTCAATCAGACAGAGTGTATCTCCATCCACTTTTGGCAGATATACATGTCTGTGTCTGTTCAGCGCATCATAAATCGCTTCACGTATATTGACTTCATGACCAATCGGCATGTAAAAAGCAATATGTTCGTGACAGTCAATCAGTTTTCTCATCTGCTCTGTAATCTGTTTTTCCTTCGCTTTCCTTTTTTCTGCAGAAATCATTTTTCTTGCCTGCATTCCGATTTTTCTTGCTTCTTCTTTTTTCATCATTCTCTCACCGATATCAATGGTAAAATGATGGTAACAGAAAAAACAACAAAAAGGAGTATCCAGTCAATAACCCGTGGATAAATCCACAGGCTTGAAAAAAGCCTTTGTTGACTAGCCTGAGTACCTTTGCAAGGCCATGTGCGTTAAGGGTACTACGTTATCTTTGTCATCACACCTTCGGACGTAACACCAAATCTGAAGCTCTGTGGTATGTCATTAAACAGTTCTAAGAGGTAGGAACAGTGTGGCTTGCGTAAAAAGCAAAGATAACATTGGCGATGGTGTCTGAGCAGATTATGGAAATCTGTTCTATTACGGCTCGTCAGAAGCTGAACAGAGTTATATTCTCTGTTATATATCTGACATAGAAAGGACGGCATATGTACGTTTATGTAATCAACAGGCACGGTGAGCCACTTATGCCGTGCAAACCACGAAAGGCAAGAGTGCTTCTACAGAATGGAAAGGCAGCTGTAGTAAAAAGAAATCCTTTCACAATTCAACTGATTTACGGATCTTCTGGCTATAAACAACCAGTAACACTAGGGATGGATGCAGGAAGCAAACATGTTGGTATTGCTGCAACAACAGAAAAGAATGTTCTGTACGCAGAAGAACTCAGTCCAAGAAACGATGTTGTAAATCTTCTTTCAAATCGAAGACAGAACAGACGAGCAAGAAGAAATCGCAAGACACGCTACAGACAAGTTCGCTTTGACAACAGAGTTCATTCAAAGCCAAAAGGATGGATCGCACCTTCTGTTGAGGTGAAAATTCAGGAACATGTATCCGCAATTACAAAAATCACAAAGATACTTCCGATCACAAAGATCAGAGTAGAGACAGCGGAATTTGACACACAAAGACTCAAAGCAATGGAAGAAGGAAAGCCACTTCCAGTGGGAACAGATTATCAGCTGGGTGAGATGTATGACGAATATAACGTAAGACAGTATGTTCTCAAAAGAGACAACTATACATGCCAGTGCTGTAAGAAACATAAAGATGGCACAAAATTTCATGTACATCACATTGAGTCACGGAAAACAGGTGGTAATGCTCCAGACAATCTTGTAACGCTGTGTGAAGAATGCCATAAAGCAATCCATGATGGAACGAAGAAACTTCCAGACAGGAAAAGAGGCAATTCTTTCAAAGATGCTGCATTCATGGGAATTATGAGAAAGACACTTGTGGCAAGACTAAGAGAAAAGTACGAACCACTTGGCGTGCAAGTACAGGAAACCTATGGCTATATTACAAAATTCTGGAGAGAACGATATGGTTTAGAAAAATCACATATCAATGATGCCATAGTGATTACGAAAAACTACGCAGCAAAATATGATGGCGATTACTATCTTTCAAAAGCAATACGGCATCATAACAGACAGATCCATAAGAATACGATTCTGAAAGGCGGAATCCGTAAAAGGAATCAGGCTCCGCATACAGTAAGAGGTTTCAGACTGTTTGACACTGTAGAATACGAAGATCAGGAATACTTTGTATTTGGCAGAAGAACAAGCGGGTTTATGGATATTCGAACACTGGATGGTACAAAGGTCAATAAAGGATCTGTGTCATTCAAGAAAATCAAATACTTAAGCACCAACAAAGGAGTGCTTACAGAAAGGAGAATGGCGATTCCTCCCGCTGATAAATTAGCAGGTTTCCTCGCCAGGTAATTTCAATGAAAATCAATCATTCCCTTCTGGCAGATCCGATGATCTATCAGATCAACCGACTTGATGCGGTTTCCTCTCATGCATTCTATGCAGATGAAAATGAAATGAAACAGAAGAAGTCTTCTTTTGTACACAGTCTGAATGGAACATGGAAGTTCCATTATGCATGCAATCTGAATGAAATCACAGAAGAAGCCATTGATCCATCTTATGATGTATCCAATTGGGATGACATTCAGGTCCCAGGACATATACAGCTGCAGGGTTATGGAACACCGATGTATGTCAACCAGATTTACCCATGGTCTGGTAAAGAACAGGTTCTGCCAGGACAGATTCCTGTCAATAATCCGGTTGGAACATATGTCACAACATTTGACAGCTCTGATCTTGTCAAAAACACCAGAACAAGACTTGTATTCCATGGTGCAGAATCTGCCATTGCAGTGTATGTCAATGGGGTCTTCATCGGTTACAGTGAAGACAGCTATACCCCTTCCATGTTTGACATCAGCGATACTGTCAGAAAAGGAGAAAACAGAATTACCGTATTTGTATACAGATTCTCTTCTGGAAGCTGGCTGGAAGATCAGGACTACTGGCGATTCTCCGGTATCTGCAGAGATGTGGAATTACATAGTATTCCAGATGTTCACATCAATCACATGCAGATTACAACGGATTTATCCAATCACTATACACAGGCTGATGTTCATATCAGAGCGGATATCATATCTGCAGGGAAATCAGATATTACCGTCAGACTGATGGACCATGGTGAAGTCATTGCGGAAGGAGATGGAACAGATCTTCTGTTCCATCTGGATCATCCACATCTTTGGTCAAGTGAAAACCCATATCTGTATGATGTCATTGTAACAGCCTGCCAGAATGAAAAACCTGTGGAAACAGCACATACACGCATCGGAATCCGTGAATTCCGAATTGAAGATGGCATCATGAAAATCAATGGAAAACGGATTGTATTCCATGGTGTCAACAGGCATGAATTCTGTGCCGAAAGCGGCAGAGTCGTATCCAGAGAAATGACACGGAATGATCTGCAGATCATGAAGGATAACAACATCAATGCCGTTCGTACAAGTCATTACCCGAATTCAACCTTCCTGTATGACCTTTGTGATGAGATGGGGTTATATGTCATTGATGAGACAAACCTGGAAACACATGGCACATGGAGTGAACTGTTTGATAAGGAAAACATCCTTCCAAATGACTTCCCACAATGGCATGATATCGTATTGGATCGAGGAAAATCCATGGTAAATAGAGACTTCAACCACCCTTCCATCATCATGTGGTCATGTGGCAATGAGTCATGGGGTGGAAAAAATATTTATGATCTGAGCTGTATGTTCCACCAGATGGATTCACGCCGTCCTGTCCATTATGAAGGGATTCAGTGGGACAACCGCTATCCGGATACAAGTGATGTCGTATCCACAATGTACACACCAGCCAAAGACATTGAAGAATACCTGAAGCAGCATGATGAAAAACCGTATATGCTTTGTGAATATGCCCATGCGATGGGAAATTCCTGCGGGGCATTAAGTGATTACACGGATCTTTCCGAGAAGTACCAACATTATCAGGGTGGGTTTATCTGGGATTTTGTGGATCAGGCATTATGGAAAGATGGCAGACTCTGTTATGGCGGTGACTTTGCAGAACGTCCAAGTGATTATGATTTCTGTGGAGATGGCCTTCTGTTTGCCGATCGTACCATCACTCCAAAGATGCAGGAAGTGAAATACTGTTATCAGTATGTCAGAATCAGCATGGATGAAAAAAAGATTCAGATCACAAACAGATATCTGTTTACTGATCTTTCCGCATTCACATTTGTTGTGGAAAGAAGTGAAGAAGGAAAAACAGTTGAATCCATTCCATTTACTGTGCAGTGTGCACCGGATGAAACATCTGTCATTGACAATCCGTTTGATACCATCCATACCGATGTCCATACAGCTGTAACAGTGCGCATGTTGCAGGATGGTAAGGAATATGCTCACCAGCAGTATCTGTATCCATATACCGGAAAAACTTCTGTTTCTTCTGGCAGCATCACTGTCTGCGAGGACTTCCTGAATGTCGGCTTCCAGTGTGAAAACACAAGTATCATCTTTTCCAAGCAGAAAGGCCTTGTCAGCTGGAATGTCAATGGAAACGAACTGATCCGTGTTCCATTAAGACCAAACTTCTATCGTGCCCCAGTCAATAATGATGTGGAAAACGGTCATGGCTTCCGCTATGGACAGTGGCTTACAAATTCTCTGTATGCAAAAATGATCTATCGTGGTCATACAGCAGAAAGCCAGAGTGCCTCCATTATCTTTGACTGTGCACTGCCATCTGATCCGGATGTCTTTGTCACAATGCAGTATGACATCCATGGTGATGGTTCCCTGGATGTTGATGTCAGAGTTCCTGCAATTGAAGATCAGATTGAAATGCCATGCTTTGGTGTACTATGGAGAACCTATCCTCAATTGAATCATGTCGATTACATTGGCCTTGGTCCAGAAGAAAACATGATAGACCGTAACAAAGGTGCTCTGTATGGAAGCTACAGTTACAAAGTCACAGAAAATGTCACTCCATATCTGTACCCACAGGAATGTGGTACAAGAACGAAAGTCACACAGTTCACCGTTTCTTCTGATCAGCATGGCATGACTTTCACATCAGACAATATGGAATTTTCAGTACTGCCATATACGCCATATGAACTCGAACAGGCAGCACACCATGATGAGCTTCCACTTCCATATCAGACAGTTATCATGATCAATTCCATGCAGATGGGTGTTGGTGGTGATAATACATGGGGTGCAAGAACGCATGATGAATATCTGCTGACAAAACAATCCCATCATCTTTGTTTCACAGTAAAAGCCTGGTAATCAAAAAAAGGTCGATTATTTAAAAATCGATCTTTTTCTTATCTCATGAAATCTTCAATCAGTTCCATGATCTGTGGGGACCAGAACTCAGGGCCACCATGATCTGCACCATCAAGAATATACAGGCGTACATCCTTACCGACTGATTTCAGTTTTTCATAAATAACAACACTGACTCTTGGATTGATGGTCCGATCTTTGGAACCATGGAACATCAGTACTTTCGGCAATACCGTATCTGCTGAAACCTGACATTCAACAGACATGTATTCGCATAGTTCAGGATGTTCTTTCAGATTCACACCGCCCATTGCCTTTCCTTCCGGACTGTCAGGCATGTGATGATTCTGAGTGGATGGCATTCCATCATCCAGCATCATACTGGAAGCACCATAGAATGAGATGATTCCCTTTACATCTGCATCAGTTCCCGGATACAGGTTGGTTGTGGCATCGTCATCTTTGAAAATCTGAGAAAACATCGCAGCATGTCCTCCCGATGAATCCCCACCAACATACATTCTAGATGTATCCACATGATACTCATCTGCATGCAGTTTCATAAAACGGATGGCATTCCGTGTATCCAGTGGCATGGCTGGAAATGGTGCAATTCCGGAATGTCTGTACTCGACAATCGCAACAACATATCCCTTTTCAGCAAATCGGGCAAGCATGCCGATTTTGGCACACAGATTCTGTCTGAACCACGCGGAACCCTGTACATATACAAGGCATGGATAACGAAGATCCATATTGTTTCTGTTTCTTGATGCAGGTGTAATGATCTGCAGATGCAGTGTCGTTCCATCCACACAGCAGTATGGAACATCCGTCCATGTATACGTACCAGCTTCATCCCCACTTGTAGGAAGATGAATGACGCCTTCCACTTCTTCCTCAAAGGAAGGATATTGTTCATAACTCCAGTCTTTGATTTCCATGTTATTCTCCTGATTCTTATACAGTATTATAGCGAAGTACCCACAAACAAAAAAGAAGAATATGTTTCCATACTCTTCTTAACCGATTGAATCTGACATATCGATCTTGAGCAGCTGATTGAGCTCGACTGCATATTCCATCGGAAGCTCTCTTGTGAAAGGCTCCAGGAATCCCATGATGATCATTTCTGTTGCCTGCTGTTCCGACAGACCTCTGCTCATCAGATAAAACAGCTCATCTTCTGAAATACGGGATACCTTAGCCTCATGTTCAATGATCGATGTGGCATTATGATTCACATTGAGAGGAATCGTATCACTGCGTGATCTGTTATCCAGAATCAGCGTATCACATTCAATCTTCGCACGGGATCCATCTGCTTTAGGGCCCATTGTAATCCAGTCACGGAAGTTTGTCACACCACCATTTCTGGAAATGGATTTGGATACGATGCTGGAGCTTGTATGAGGAGCAAGATGAATCATCTTGGCACCTGTATCCTGATACTGGTTTCGTGAACCGACCGCAATGGATACACATAAGCCCCTTGCATATTCACCTGCCAGAATGCAGGCAGGATATTTCATGGAGATCCTGGAACCGATATTACCGTCAATCCATTCCATCGTTCCACCCTCTTCAACCTTAGCACGTTTTGTAACAAGGTTGAGAATGTTGGAAGACCAGTTCTGCACAGAAGAATAACGGCACTTGGCTCCTTTTCCGACGAACACTTCAACAACACCTGCATGCATGGAATCCTTGGAGTACTGTGGTGCCGTACATCCTTCCACATAGGAACATTCCGCACCATCATCAACAATGATAATAGAACGTTCAAACTGTCCCATGGCTTCAGAATTGATTCTGAAATAGGACTGTAATGGTTTCTCTACCTTGACTCCCTTTGGCACATAGATAAAGGAACCACCTGACCACACAGCAGCATTCAAAGCCGCCAGCTTATTGTCACTTGCAGGAACAATCGTAGAGAAATACTTTCTGAAAAGATCCGGGTATTCCTTTAATGCAGAGTCTATATCCAGAAAGATTACCCCTTTGGAAACAAGTTCATCCAGCATGTTGTGATACACAGCTTCAGATTCATACTGTGTTGTTACACCAGCCAGATATTTCCGTTCTGCTTCCGGAATACCGAGCTTTTCGAATGTATTCTTAACTTCTTCCGGAACATCATCCCAGCTTTTTTCTGAGTCCTGAGATACTTTTCTGTAATAGGTAAAATCCTGAAAATCAATCTCAGAAAGATCCGGTCCCCAATCCGGCATATCCATCTTGACAAATGTATGGTATGCCTTGACTCTGTATTCACACATCCATTCCGGTTCGTTTTTATAGGCGGAAATCTGACGGACAACCTGTTCACTCAGTCCCTTCCCGGTATCCAGTACAGCCTGGATGTCATCATGGAAACCATATCTGTATTCATCCTGGGAAGCGAGAATATCCTTGTTGTTATCTGACATCACTTTTCCTCGCTTTCCTCGATCATCTGAGAAATTGCCTTCCATCCGATCGTTGCACATTTGATCCGGTTTGCCTGACGGTAAACATTTTTCAAAGCAACTGCTTCTTCCAGCATCTCTTCATCGTATGGCTTTCCATCTGTCATATTCATATATTCATGAATGATCTGCTTAGCTTCATCGATCGTCTTACCGATCAGCAGATCCGTCATCATCGATGTGGAAGCCGTTGAAATCGTGCATGCAACTCCATCAAAACGGATATCTCTGATCACACCGTTTTCAATCACGGACTGTACGGTAATATCATCAATACAGCTGTCAGATGCCATATGTACACTTCTGAAGGTACCATCCTGCATCAAGTGATGATTGTGCGGATACTGATAATGATCCAGAATCAGCTCTCTAAGAACTTCCGGATCCGCTAATAATGACTTTTCATTTTCCATATGTTACCTCCTAGAAGAATATGCCTACAGCATTTTCCAAAGATATTTCTGCAGCAGCTTTGACAAAACGATCTACTTCTTCCTTTGTATTGTAGAAATACAGGGAAGCACGGATGCTTTGATCCGTACCGGTGATCTCATGGAGTATCTTGGCACAGTGATTACCGGATCTGACCGCAATATTCTGACTTGCCAGATACCCAGCTGCATCCTGGGCAAAAACACCTTTTGCGTTGAATGTGATCGGTCCGGATGCATTATCCGGATTCAGCAGTTCAATATTGTCCAGCTGTTTCATCTTTTCCACAAAATACGCACGCAGCTGTTTTTCATAAGCTTCAATCTCATCCATACCGATACTCATCAGATAGTCAATGGCAGCACCCATTCCGATGATACCTTCAATATTCGGTGTACCAGCCTCAAAACGGACCGGTGGATTTTTATAGATGACTTCTCCATCCTTATTGAAACGGGCATTCATATCGCCCCCCTCAAATACAGGAACAAGATCATTCAGAAGCTGCTTTTTCCCATACAGAACTCCAACACCTCCAGGTCCACACATCTTATGTGCAGAAAAACCATAGAAATCAACATCCAAATCTTTTACATCAACCTTCATGTGTGGTACAGCCTGTGCACCATCCACCACGACGATTGCTCCATAACGGTGTGCAATTTCTGCAATCTCCTTAATCGGATTGACGGAGCCAAGTACATTTGTGACATGTGCCAAGGCTACGATTCTGACCCCTTCATGCATGGCCTTTTCAAAATCAGATACGGAAATGTTTGCCTGAGAGTCGGTTGGTACATATTCAATGCGTATTCCATGATCACGTGCCAGGGCAAACCATGGAAGCAGATCACTGGCATGTTCTGCCATGGATGTCAATACGACATCCCCCTGCTTTAATGTATGTGCAAGACCAAGTGAAACCTGATTGAGCGAATGCGATATGTTATGTGTATAAATGACTTCCTCAGGATCGCAGTTGATAAAGCCTGCAACCTTTTTCCGACAGCCATCGTACAGTCTGTCATTCAGTGCCGCAATATCATAATCGCCACGATGAACATTGGATGTATGGTGGGTATAAAAACGTGTCACAGCATCAATGACACACTGCGGTTTCAAGGAAGTAGCAGCAGAATCAAAATAGATCAGTCCCGGGTTATTGGCAAACATCGGGAAATCATTCCGGATCTTTTCAACATCGATCATAATTCTGCCATCTCCTTTTCCAGCTGTTCTCTCAGTTTCCCTTTCAGTGTTTCATCTGCGATCGTATCGACAATCGGCAGAAGATAACCGGTTGAGATCAGAGAAATACACTGACTGAGGGAAAGCCCTCTTGTCTGCATGTAATACAGATGGTCAGGATCCACACTTCCCATGGACATGGCATGAGAAGCCTGTACATCATCTTCATCAATCAGCAGTTCCGGTACGATTGTGGCATGCTGACCTGGTTCAAAGGAAAGTGCACGGGATGTCTGATGAGACTGTGATCCATGAGCACCCTTGACAATCTTACCTACCGCATCAATGTTCAGGTTTCCCCCTTCCATCATGACAGCAAAGTTCTTCATGTTTCCATTTGTATGCGGTGCATAGTTAATGACTTCAATCACATAATCCTTGCGGTCTTTGACAAGGGAGGCACTGGATACAAGCGCATTTGCACCAGGCTGGCGTAAAGCAACCTGTACATGGCGTTTCATTGAGGCTGGATTGACTTCCCCATAGGCAACGGAAAGATCCCCATCTTTCATGACGATATGGCTTTCTTCCACCTGCAGATGGGAACTGCTCTCATTCCAAAACAGAAAGGATACATGTCTGCCTTGTTCCGTAAAACTGCTGATCTTTAATGACCTGCAGGCAACAATACGTACAAAAACCTCGCAATCGACATCACAGGTAAAGGAAAGATTCAGATCACGGATGGAATCAATGATGAATTCATTCAGTCCTTCCTGCAGGATGATATCTTCATTACAGCGGATGGTCTTCATTTACTGCCTTCACTTTCTGCAGCAACTCTGATGGCACAGCTGCCAAGTACACCGCCATTGTTTTTCTTTGTTGAATCTGCTTCTGCAGCTGGCTGTACATTGTATTCTCTGTAAATCCAGTCATAACCTTCCGCATCAATGCGGTCAGCAACAGATGCATCCCCTTCCAGAACGATTCTGCCATCGACAAGTACATGCGTATATGTCGGTTTGATCAGCTGATAGAAACGTTCATAGTGAGATACAACAATCATGGACATGCCGTTTTCTTCACGCATGCGATTCAGCGCATCCGCAACAATATGAAGAGCATCCACATCAAGACCAGAGTCGATTTCATCCAGCATGGATAAAGACGGTTTCAGCATTTCCATCTGTACAATCTCATTTCTCTTCTTTTCGCCACCGGAGAAGCCTTCATTGAGGAATCTGTGTGCCAGGTCTTCTTTCATCTGCAGATCCTTGATCGTCTTTTCCATTGCCTTGATGAAACGGAATAACGGAACAGGCTTTTCACTTCTTGCATTCATTGCCGCACGAAGGAAGTCACTGTTTGTAACACCAGGGATTTCCTGTGGATACTGCATGGCTAAAAATACACCGGCAATGGAACGTTCATTGACCGGCATGGCAAGCAGATCCTTTCCATCATATTCAATGCTGCCCTGCGTGACTGTATATTTCGGATTACCCATAATCGCAGCAAGCAGAGTGGACTTGCCGTTACCGTTAGGACCCATTAATGCATGGACCTCATTTTCGTTGACAGTCAGATCCACACCTTTTAATATTTCTTTTCCTTCAACAGATACGTGAAGGTTTTTTATAACGAGTGATTTCATTCCGTAAATACCTCTTTTCCGGCAGAAATTATATCATTATTTTTTCATAAAGTCTTTGAATACGATTATCTGCCATGTAAAGTGTGAACAGAAACTGAAGATTCCAAATAATGCCAGCATAAATTGAATTTCAATATAACTTGTCCTATAATAGGATGGCTATTAATTCAGGAGGAAATATGGGCAAATTTCTTAAAAAGAACTGGTTTGTCGTACTGCTTACACTGTGCTTTACGGCAATCATCACGTTCTATATCTATGATACAAATAAAGATAAACTGAAGGGCAAGACAGTAGATGGAGAAGATGTGGTATATGAAGTAGATGGCGAAGACAAGACAGCTTCTGCCTTCTATGATGAACTGTATCAGAAGAATGGTACATCCAATCTGATCACACTGTTTAAAAAAGCAGTTGCGGATGCATCCGTATCCACGACTTCCACAATCAAGGAAACAGCCTCTTCTCAGGCTGCATCCATCCGTTCCAGCTATCAGTCTTCCTATGGTTCATCCTATGAATCCTATCTGCAGTCTGACCTGTTATCCACAGGTTATGCGGATCTGGAAGAATATCTGATCGAACAACAGAAAATCAACCAGGTTTCTGCCGACTATGCAAAAGCGCACTTTGATGAACTTTCCATCCGTCAGGTCAGCTACATCCTCATCAAGTTTGATGATACAAGCAATCCGACAGATGAACCGACAGAAGCAGAACAGGAAAAGATGAATTCCGTTGATGCCGCATTCAAGGAAGGCAAATCCTTCGCAGATGTCGCAATTGAATTCTCTGAAGATACATCAACAGCTTCCACTGGTGGTGATCTTGGTGTCATTGACAAGAACTCTTCTGCACTCGATACCAATTTCCTGGAAGCATCCCTTGCATTAAAGGAAGGTGAAGTATCTGAATGGGTCAGATCCGATTCCTTCGGTTACTTCAAGATTATGGTAACAGCAGCTACTCCAGAAACACTGGAAGCAAATAATCCTTCTTCTGATCCATACGTATCACTCGTTCAGAACTACGATACAACATTGGAAAACACAGCAATCTGGGCAAAGGCATCTGAGCTTGGCATTGATTTTTCCGGAAATGAAGAAGTTGAAACAGCGGTCAAGAAGTATTTCAACATCACTGAAGATGGAGAGTAAGGAGGAAACATATGAAGAAAACAAATCTGATACTGGCATCCCTTCTGCTTGCTACACCACTTGCAGGATGTTCTGATGCATCTGCCAGTCTGAAAGATGGCAGTACAGTCCTTTTCAAGGTCGGTTCCACAAAAGTCACAAAGCAGGACCTGTTCTCCTTAATGAACAGCACAGCTGGTGCTTCTACTGTCATATCCAACGCAACAAAGACAATCTGTGAAAATGAAATCGAAATCACAGATGAAATGAAGGAAGATGCTCAGACGACTCTTGATTCCTATAAATCCATGTATGGTGATACATTCAGCTCCTATCTGGATCAGAATAACATGAGCGAAGAAGATTATCTTAACGAGAACCTCATTCCTTCCCTGCAGGCAGAAAAACTGACCGAGGCCTATATCGAAGCAGAATGGGAAAATGTGATTGATCTGTATGAACCGGTCATGGCTACAGTTCTTGACTTTACAGATCAGGATAAGGCACAGGTAGCTTTATCTGCTCTCAAGGATGGTTCCAAGACAAGTGAAGAAGTATCCAATGAGAATGAATGTTCCCACGATGGTACTTCTCAGCTGTACACCATTGATGATACGGATCTTGACTCTACAGTCATGTCCGTCATCACCAACGGTACACCGGATGACGGATGGTCTTTGATTCCGACAACAAGCGGTGATAAGGTTTATCTTGTCCGTGTTGATGATAACAATCCTGAAAACTTCAAAGACAAAGTCATCTCCACACTGTCTTCCACAAGTAATGTCAGTGCAGATGCAACAACATATTTCTTTAAGAAATACGGCTTCCACATTTACGACATCACAGTCTACAACGCAGTCAAGGCAGATTATCCGGATTATCTTGTTCAGAATATGAAGGATACGGATAACGCTGAATAAACACTCCCTGTAAACAGAGTTCAACCGGACTCTGTTTTTTTTCTATGACAGATCATATTGGCATGGAGTATAATGAAATCATTATCTGGAGGTTTATGTTTATGTGTATTTTCTGCGATATCATTGAAGGAAAGATCCCAAGTAAAAAAGTATATGAAGATGATCGTGTCCTTGCGATCCTCGATATTTCTCAGGTAACATATGGTCACACCATTGTTATGCCAAAACAGCATGTGAAAAACATTCTGGAAGCGGATGAAGAAACGGTAACAGCATGCATGAAAGTTGTCCATTCCCTTGCCCGTCAGATCGTAACAAACACAAAGGCGGCAGGATGCAACATCCTCAACAACTGCAATGAGGTTGCCGGCCAGTCAGTTGACCATCTGCACTTCCATATTATTCCCCGCTACAGTGCGTCGGATGCATGTCATTTCATCTTTGATGAATCTGAACCAGTGGACCTGGATGAAGTACTGAAGACTGTTAAGGGTGAATGATATGCCACCGGCACTGTATTATCTGCATGATCCCAAAGCACCAGCTCCAAACCGTCCTGCCAGATTCGGCTCTGCGGTTGTGATCATGTATCAGGGACAAATCCTTCTGGAAAAAAGAAAGGACTCATGTCATTGGGGAATCGTATCCGGTGACATTCATGATGAGGAAACATTTGCGGATTGTGCGGTTCGAAGATCATTTGAGGAAACCGGGATCCAGCTTGATCGTAACAGACTGTTTCCTTTCCGCCTGTTTGATGATCCAAGCCGGATTGTCTGCTTTCCTGATGGAAACATTTACCGGATTGTCCATGTATCCTATTCCATTGAACTAAACCAGATACCTGAAATGAAAGTCGGTAAGACATCTTACGAACTTCGCTTTGTTGATCCGATGGATCTGGACGAATTTGATCTCTCCCCTGTCAATGCAGATATTCTCAAGGCTTTCTTTCTGGATCATCATATTCTGCATACAATCCGTTGACTGCTGGAATCTCCACCCTGGAGATTCTTTTCTTTGCGCATAAAAACCGGTATCGAAGCGGATACCGGCTTGTGTGTTATTTCACTTTTCTCTGAATGAATTTGATCATTTCAACAATCGGAATCACAAGGAAAGCAAGACCGATTGCAGTTGCATATTCATTGATTCCAACTGGTGTGAATCCGAACATTCCTGCGATGAATGGTATTTCCAGAACAACCGTAACAATTGCTACAGCAGCAATCATGGATACCCACATCAGTCTGTTGTGATTCTTCAAAGAGAAGATGGATCCACGTAAGGAACGCATGTTGTAGGAATGGAATATTTCACACATGTTCATTGTCAGAAATGCCATTGTCATTCCATGTGGTGAAATTTCATGTGGGATTTCAAAGATACCTGTTTCAAAGTAATGTCCAAGAATGTAGGACAGAACTGTCAGCCCTGCAATCAATGCGCCCTGATAGATGACATCATAGATCATACCATCCGCAAAGATGGAATCCTTTGCATCTCTTGGCTTACGGTTCATGATGTTTTCTTCTGCCTCTTCCATACCTAAAGCAAGAGCTGGCAGACAGTCTGTAATCAGATTGATGAACAGCAGATGAACCGGCTTCAGCAGTGTAAAGCCCATCAAAGAAGATACAAATACCCCAATTACCTCACTCATATTGGAAGAAAGCAGAAACTGTACTGCCTTACGGATGTTGTCGTAGATTTTTCTTCCTTCTTCAACTGCGTTGACGATTGTCGCAAAGTTGTCATCTGTCAGAATCATATCCGCAACGTTTTTCGTCACATCCGTTCCGGTAATGCCCATCCCGATACCAATATCTGCTGTTTTAATGGATGGAGCGTCATTGACACCATCTCCTGTCATGGCAGTAATGGCACCTCTTTTTTTCCAGGCTGTAACAATACGTACCTTATGTTCCGGCTTGACTCTGGCATATACACCATACTTTGTGATGTCTGCTTCCAGCTGCTCATCACTCATTTCGTCCAGCTGTGCACCTGTGACTGCTTCAAGCTCACTGTCAATGATACCAATCTGTTTACCGATTGCCACCGCCGTATCCTTATGATCGCCTGTAATCATGACAGGTCTAATGCCTGCTCTGCGACACTGTTGAATGGCCGGTATGACTTCATCACGTACCGGATCAATCATACCGACAAGCCCGATGTATGTCAGGTCCTGCTCCAGTGCCTGTGGACTGACATCTTCCGGCATCGTTTCATAAATACGATATGCAGCACACAGAACTCTCAATGCCCGATCTGCCATGTTTTTGTTGTCGGAAACCGCCTTTTTGTGATCTTCTGCGCTCATGCGTGTTTCCTTACCATCCACATACTGTTTCGTACATAAGGCAATCACCGCATCCGGTGCACCCTTTGTAAAGGCAATCCATGTTCCATCGTTTCTTTGATGAACGGTTGTCATCATCTTACGTGTACTGTCAAATGGTGCTTCCTCAACACGTGGAAGCTCCTTTTCCAGCTCATATTTTCTGAGTCCATTGTTTTTTGCAAATGCGACAAGAGCTGCCTCAGTCGGTTCACCTTCAATCGTATCATCCGTATTCAGCATGGCATCACAACATAGAGCCATTGCTGTGGCAAGCATCTTCGTATCACCTGTATGTTCAACAGCCGTCATCTGATTACGTGTCAGAGTACCGGTTTTATCTGAACATATTGTCTGTGTGCATCCAAGTGTTTCAACCGCTGTAAGTCTGCGGATGACCGCATGAGACTTTGACATTTTTGTAACACCAATGGAAAGTACAACAGTGACTACTGTTGCAAGACCTTCCGGAATGGCAGCCACCGCAAGAGAAACAGCCACCATGAATGTTTCCAGTACTGTTGATAAAGAGAAGGAACCGACCTGAATCAGATCAAAGACAAAGATGAAGATACATATTCCTATGACAAGCCAGGAAAGCTTCTTACCAAGATCAGAAAGCTTTTTCTGAAGTGGTGTTTCCTCCTGTTGTGTATCATTGAGGGCATCTGCAATCTTACCCATTTCAGTGCTCATCCCTGTATCCGTAATGACCGCAAGACCTCTGCCATATACAACAGATGAGCCCATGTACACCATATTTGTACGGTCTCCAAGCGGGATTTCCTTTTCTCCATCCTTCAGATACAGAAGATCAATCATCTTATTGACAGGTACTGATTCCCCCGTTAATGCAGCCTCTTCAATCTTCAAAGAACGTGCTTCCAGCAGTCTTCCATCTGCAGGCACTGCATCACCCGCTTCAAGCATGATGATATCACCAGGAACAAGTTTTGTATTTTCAATAATTTTCATGGAATCATTGCGCAATACCTTGCATTCAGCTGCAGTCATCTTCTGCAATGCTTCAATCGCTTCTTCTGCCTTGCTTTCCTGGAATACGCCAAGTACCGCATTCAGCAATACGACAGCGATAATGATGAACACTTCCGTTAATGGTTCACCAGATATGATGTTTGTAATGGCAGATACAACAGCCGCAGCCATCAGCATGATCAGCATCGGATCCTTGAGTTCTTCCACAAACCGCTCCAGCATCGTGATCTTTCTGCCTTCCTGCAGCCTGTTTTCACCATACTGGGCAAGCCGTTGTTCTGCCTGCTGATCAGTGAGTCCCTGTGTGGAAGTATTCAACTCCTTCAGGATTTCTTCGCTCGATTTCAGATATTCTTTTTCCATATTTACCCCTTTCATGCCAACAAAAAACCCATATACGGTTTTTCGTATATGAGTCTCATTCTTTACCAGCATTCCGGGCAGACAGCCGGGATGACGAAATACTGCACGTATAAACGTGGAATTACTCCCTCATGCATGAATATCCTAATACAGATGCCAGCCAGATACAAGCAGTTATTTTACAGATTCCTTCATCTGTACAAGATAAAATGAAAAGCAGAAACCGATCTTCCGATTTCCGCTTCACGATCACAAACAGTTCAACCGCTTCAACATGACATCTCTGGCACAGTTTTCCAGTGTGTCATCGAGTGGCTCCAATGTCACTTCACCGTATCTTTTTTTCAAAGCACGTTTGAGGATCGCATCTGCGATCTTCGGATTTTTCGGTAATAACGGTCCATGCATATAAGTCGCAAGCACCTGTTCATTCATGAAACCCTCAGATTCACTTCTGTACATGTTGCCATGACCTGATAATACTTTGCCAAGTGGTGTTGTAACACCCTTTGTCTGACCTCCATGATTTTCAAAACCGACTGCCATGAATGTATCTCCATCAATGCATGCTTCAATGGCAATATTACCGATACACCTATTGGAACGGTCAGTTGCTTCCGTATAATAATCAAAGATTTCCAGACCTTTGACGATGTTTCCATCCTGATCCCTGTAATACCTGCCAAACAGCTGATAACCACCACAAATCAGAAGAAATGCTGTCCCATGAGCCATAGCTTCCAGAATGCTGTCTTTTCTTGACAGCAGATCATCATAGATCAGATTCTGCTCCCGATCGGCTCCACCACCCATGAAAAACAGATCATAATCATCAATATTGACCTTTTCACCAATGGTACATGTATCCAATGTTACAGTAATTCCTCTTTTTTCAGCACGTCTGCGCAGCACTTCTGCATTCCCTTTATCACCATACAGGTCCATCAGATCATGATACATCCATAAAATCTTCAGATTCATATATGTTTTTTCTCCTGTTTTCTCATGATGGCACGGGTTGAATGCAGTGCTGTATAAGTCGCAATGACATAAGATTTCATCTGTGCTTCATCCAGCCATTCAATTGCCTTCTGAACGTCTTCTATCACAGTAATCCTGTCTTCCAGTCCTTCATATTTCAGACGGAGGGCCATATCATAGGCACGTAATCCACTGCAGATGATATGTTTTACTTCCGGTACATCCAGCCTTTCAAAATGTGCATCCCAGATCCATGAAACATCGTGTCCATCCTGATCATTATCATTCAGAAGAATGCACACATTCTTTTCTTCATCTGAAGAAAGAATCGCTTTCAGCACCTCATTTGTACCGGTCGGATTTTTGACAAGATTAATAATGGAATCACAGCTGAAGTGGAACACTTCATTTCTGCCTTCCTTCATTTCAAATGTTTCAAATACATGATCTGCCGCAGATGGATCCAGATGCATGGACTTCATCAGTGTAATGACAGATGCACAGTTATAGATTGCATAGATGGAATTGATAAAGGAATGATACTTTCTGCCTTCCGCTGTGAAAGTTCCATTTTCATAATCACAATCCGATACATATACATCCGGTTCGATTGTCCCGAATCCATCTTTTTCACAATGGAATCTGCCGATATGAGAATACTGATAATATTCATATTTCAGTGGATGACCACATCTTGGACAGAACTTTCCTTCGGATGCTTCGTCTGTCGTATCCTGAGACACACTGTTTCTGCCGACAGAAAACAGATGAATCTTTGCCTTTGTGGCAGTATCTGCGATACGCAGAGAATTCGGATCATCTCCATTCAGAATGATGTGACCTGTAAAATCCTTTGTAACCTCCTGAATCTTACGGATAATCGTTTCCATTTCACCGGCACGATCCAGCTGATCACGGAAGAAATTGGTGATGACAAGATGGGTAGGATGCAGGTTTTCAAACTGCCGATACAGTGTCAGTTCATCGACTTCAATCACACATGCATCTGCCAGAACGTGATAGCTGGAATCTGAACCTGCAGCAAGAAGTGTAGCAATCCCGACATTCAGATTATCTCCTCTGCGGTTATTGAGCACTTTTTTGCCAGATTCACGCAATGATTCGGCAATCAGATTGGATGTTGTTGTCTTACCATTTGTTCCAGTGACAAGAACAACCTGATCAGGCATATGGAATTTCTGAATAAATGAGGGATCCATTTTCAAAGCCAGTGAACCCGGTAAGGATCCTCCTCTGCCTGCCTTTGCCAGAATGGAATGAAACAGCTGAACTGCTTTCAATCGTAAATCCATAATGTGACCACCTCAGTTCTTCGGTTTATAGAACTGTCTGTTTTCCAGTGCAAACAGTTTTACTGTCCAGTTTCCAGGTTTTACCTGATCCATTGCCTGTTTTAATGTATTCATACGGGCATCCAGATTGTCAATCAGTGATAATGCTTCTGCTTCCATCAGCATTGGCAGTACTGGAGAACCGTATTCATAATGCCCATGATGGGAAAGAATCATATGATGCAGAAGAACCGTTTCTTCAGCATCTTCCAGATGTAGCTTTGCGGCTACTTCATTCAGCCATCCATTAGCCAGAGAAATATGACCTTCGAGTCTTCCTTCCAATGTATATTCCGTTGTGACTGCCCCGCTCATTTCTGCTGTCTTACCAACATCATGAATCAGAGTAGCAGAAATCAGAAGATCCCTGTTCAACTGTGGATAATGGCGGCATACATCTTCTGCTATTTCCGTCATGGAAAGAGAATGCTCTGAAAGGCCTCCCATATAGTTATGGTGAATTCTGGAAGCTGCCGGGAATGTAAAATACAGATCACCGACATAATCAATCATCCCCTGTGTCAGCTGTCTGTAGACAGGATTGTGGATCGAAGAGATAAAACGATCCACATCACTTCTGCGCTTTTCTTCACTCTGCTGGGATACGATAACATAATCATCCATACTGATCTGAGAAAGATCAGCAGGCATTGCCTTGTTGATTCTGATCTGCAGATTCTTATTGTACATCAGCACTTCAAAGGAAAAACATACAAGCCTTCCCGTCTGAATGAGCTGCCGGTCTTCTTCTTTCACATCCCAGAACTTTCCTTCCATCATGCCACTGTTATCCTGCAGAACAACTGTCAGATAAGGAGAACCTTTGGCAGTTGTACCGTTTTTGACTTCCTTGACAAGGTAGACATCTCTGATTCTGTCCCCTTCTTTAAACTCTTTAATTTTCTTCATCAGTCCACTCCGTTTCATTTAATGCCGCATTGATATCCTCATAGCGGTATCCCTGAGAAACACATGCACGGAACACTCTGTCTCTCAACTTCTTCCCGGAATACTGGTGTTCCAGTCTGCGGGTTGCTTTCTGGATGCAATGGCGCAGATTGTCATCCTCTTTGAGAAGATTCTCAGAGAAATCCATATGTTCCACTACATCTTTTGCAAGATCTGAAGAAAAGCCCTGAGATACCATGTGAGACCGGATGTAATCTTTCGTCTTACGCAGAGAATCATGACGGTGTGTCAATTGCAGCTTACGTGCATACTTCTCAGCGTTTTCCCGCTCATCATCCATTCTGAGGGAAAGATTGTTTTCAATCATCTCATAGGGAATGCCACGTTTCTTCAGATTTCTTACTATTTTATCATGTCCATAACCGGCTTTCTTCATGAATTCAATCTGATGAATACAAAGTCTTTCATCATTCAGGAATCCCTGTTCTTCCAGTTTTTCTACAATTGCATTAATGCTGTTGATTGCACAACCTGTTTCCTTTGTCAGCAGATCATAGATTTCCTTGCATGTTCTGTCTTTTACCGCAAGAGAACGGATGCACTTCTGGTAGGCAAGAGCTGCCTCTTCCCTGATCCTCAATTCTTCGATCTGTCTGCTTGTCAGCGTTCCATCCTTCTGCATGCCCATTTCATAGAAGTCATCCATGGACACATACAGACGGATTTCCTCATCCTGATTGGAAATCAGATACAGCTGTACAAGTGTATCCTTGATGCGGATACTGTCAATCCGATACTGATGACTGTAATCTTCAATCGTACGAAGATAGACTTCTTCTACCCTTTTTCCAAATGTCTTAGAACTGTAAGGCTGCACAATGGAAAGACACTTTTCCTTCATCGTTGCCATTTTCTGATCAGACATCTTTGTAAAGGCATCAAGCCTTTCACAAAGATCATCCTCGTTGCTGAAATACCAGCCTGTTTCCTCATCAACAAGCAGATCCTGAAGCACTTCATCCCTTCTTGCAAAAAGAGGTAATCCACTGGCAAGTGCTTCAATGAATGTCATTCCCTGTGTTTCAGAAAGAGATGCAGAAATGAAGGCATCTGCACTTCTGTAGTAATCCGCAATTGTTTCTGATGGCTGTGGTCCTGCCAGGAAAATGGAATGATCCATTCCCATCTGTTTTACCATCCTTGTCAAAGGATCAAGATCAGGTCCACCGCCGACAATCAGAAGTCTGACAGGGATCTGCATTTCAATTGCTTTTGAAAAACCGCGGATCACAAGGTCCAAAGCCTTTTCTTCCGCAAGACGGCCAACATAGATAATCAGTTTTTCATTTTCTGTAATACCATACTTTTCATACAGCTCAGCCTTGAACTGCGGATTGAAATGAGATGGAGAAAACTGATCCAGCTTAAGGCCAGTTGGAATCACGGAAATTTCTCTTCTGACATGGTATCCAAGCAGCATTTCCTTTGTCTTACGGCTTGGTGCAATTACCTCCATGGAAGAATCTCCATACAGGCGTGAAAGCTTAGCTACTGCAAGTTTGGCAATACTGTCAACCGTTTTGGAATTGATGAAATTGATGTAATGCGTATAATCCTCATAGGTTGTATGATATGTGGATACAAGCGGAATCTTCATCAGTTTTGCGCATATACGTGCAAAGATGCCCACACCGAATTCTGTCTGGGCATGAATGATATCCAGATTGAGTTTTCTGACTTCTTCCTGTGCAGAAAGATGAATTGGAGATGTCGCAACATATCCATACAGGAATTTCAATTCCGGTCCTGCAAGCATCAGCACCGTATGGTCTTCATTCCATTTATGTCCTCCAAGCCCCGGGTATGTTGTCACAACGATGACTTCATGCCCCATTTCCACAAGTTCGTTTCTCAGAATATATGTGCTGTTGGCAACACCATTAATATAGGGCGGATATGTATCCGTAAATAATCCGATTCTCATAGTACCTTCTCTTCCTCAAGTGATCTGATGACTGATTCATCCACTGCTGATGGCTTTGGTGTTTCCAGAGGCACATCCTTTCTTGTACGTGCATACAGGAATACGATACAACCGACAATCAGCACCTGATAGAATGTTACAAAACGCCACACAAGCATAATGGACGCAGCCTGTGTACCAGTAAAGATTGTACCAAACATCAGCACAAATGTCGCTTCTGTTCCTCCAGAAGATCCTGGCATCGGCAGAAATGCATTGATCATCGCAACAAAGGATGATAAGGCAAGCATATCAAGATACATGGATGGTGTTACCGGAATACCAAGAACCATGGCAGAAAGGAATGGAATACTGTAATAGATCAAAAGGCGCAAAAAATCCTCAATTCCAAGGATGAAGATCAGCTGCTTATGCATTTTAAGAACAACAATTTCATGAGAAAACTGCATCAGCTGATTATTTAATGCAACCAGTGCCTGCTCTTTATCTTTTATGATATGAAGTTTAGAACCAATGGAAATACCGGTTGTGGAAAGCCACGTATAAAACTTCGGTGACATCGCAAGTACCCACAAAAAGACGATTATGCCTGCTCCAACGAGGAATCCGAAAATAACAAGGATGAAAAACTGTGAATAATTGGCATAAAAATATGGAAACTTCAGAATGATCAGAAGCAGTACAAAAAGACACATCGTTGTCTGATAAACGATGAAATCCAGCCATAACACACCAACACTGTTGGAAACCGGAATTCCCTGTTTTCGGAATATATACCCTTGTGCAAGCTGACCACCGGAAGCACCTGGTGTAATGTTGTTGAAAAGGCCTGCTGTATAGGCATTGACAAATCCCTGCAGATTTGTGTATTTCGGGTGGGTCAGCCGACACTCGGAGGCAAGTCCCCATCCAAGCAGAAATCGTTCAAATACCATCAGACCGACCAGTGCAATCAGTCCTGGTATACTGACGTTCTTTAATGTCTGAATGACTGCTTCTCCATCATTTTTGAGTGTAAAAAACAGAACAAGTCCAGCAAGGGCAAAAATCAAAGCAATATTGAAATATGTGTTGGAGAACAGTTTCTTGATTTTATCAATCATTTTCATAACGCTTTCTCTTTTCCATCACTTTTGATTCATCACAAATTCGTATACTTCTTTCAGCTGCTGTCCCACTGCCTCTATAGAACGCTGCTGTGCAGTCTGATACCCCAGTTCCACGGTAGATGGCAGTCTTTTTTCAAGACATCCTTCAATGATGGAAGCAAATTCTTCATTGTTGTGACCTTTATAGCAGTTTTTCTGATCGACAAGCCATGGGTCAAACACACCAATATCTCTGACAACAACCTGACATTTTGAGGCAAGTGCCTCCAGAACAACGATGCCTTCCGTCTCTTCGTAAGATGGGAAGAAGAAGCAGTCTGCATCACTGTATGCCCCCTCAATAATCGGTCCTTTTACATAGCCTGGAAAATACACATTGGATGGATGATTCTCAACAATTTCCGTAATTTCTTTTGGAATGAGCAGTCTGCTTGTATCACCAAACCATATGAATTTATACTGTGGCAGTTTCTTTGCGGTTTCCACAAAATCCACGATGCCTTTCCGATGGAAATACAGACCAACGCCAAGTACTACCTTATCTTCAGGACGGATGCCGAAATATTTCCGGTAAGCCACAACCTTATCCACATTATGCTCATATCGCATCAGATCAATCCCGTTGGAAACAGGAAAAATCGGAAGTTCAATGCCATACCCTTCCAGAATGCTTTTCGCATATGGTGTTGGTGTAATCAGAGCATCTGCCTGGTTGTACAGATGCATCAGCCACACTTTCACACCAGGTGCCAGCACGTTGGAAAACGTAAAGCTGTTGCGGAAATCTTCCTCAGTAGAATGTGCATGGTAGATCACCTTTTTCCCGTTTTCTCTTGCATGCCTTACAATAGCATCTGAGTTCATATAATATGTATTGATATGCAGGATATCATAATCATTGTCCCAGGGATCCGTTGTATATGCAATGCCTGCAGACTGCAGAGCTCTTTGCTGGTGCTTGAATGCACGTCCGATCCCGGACTTTGAAATCACATTCTCGCCCTCAAAATATAATAATACCTTCATATGACATTAGCCTTTTCATCTGTTTACTGCTTATGCCTTCATTATACCAACACCTGATGAACTTGAACATGTCAAAGTCATGAAGATTTTCTTACATTGGTGTCATGAACGAAAAAACATCCGAAGATGGATTACTTAACACATCACCAGGGAAAGTGCTGGCAAATCCATTTTCCAAAAGAAAGAAGATACCATTTGCAGTATCTTCAATGTGATCATTTTAGATCATCAACTCTGCCATGAATGATGGCATCCAGATTATCCTGAATCCGTTTTCTGTCCCAATTCCACCACTGCAGTTGCTGCAGTGGTGGATGATATCCTGGCAATACCATTTACGGATCGGTTTTGCGGGTACACCACCAACAATTGTATAAGGTGGTACATCTTTGGTTACAACAGCCCTTGTTGCGATTATTGCACCATCCCCAATGGTGACACCTGACATGATAACAGCTTCGTAGCCAATCCATACATCATTTCCAATCGTGATGTCCCCTTTGTTGTCCCAGGCAACCGTGATCTGTTTTGGATCCAGATCCCATTCATCGAAAAAGACTGGAAAGGAATAAGTCGCAAGTGACTGCAGTGAGTGGTTGCCACTTGTAAACAGAAACTTTGCACCACATGCAATTGAACAGAACCTGCCGATTTTTAGATGATCCTGATTGATGGGATACATATAAAGGACATTGTTTTTCTCAAAATCCCTTGGATCATGAACAAAATCGTTGTAAATCGTATATTCTCCGATTTCAATGTTCGGACTGGTTACCACATTTTTCAGATACACGATCTGTCTGTCATGTGGTCTTGGATATATCTTTTTCGCATTTTCCCTTATTGTCATAAAATCCTCCCTTTATGTTTTTGTGATTGTTTATGCAATAAGGGTATCTGCAATACAGAGTTTCATACTCATCACTTCCTGTCATTGTTTTACACGAACATATACTTTAAGAAAAGCAAAAGAAAGGCACGGCGTAAACCATGCCTTTCTTTGAATACAGGATGAATTACTTTTCTTCCTGGAGCTTCAGCTTTGTGACAAGCTTGTTATAACGAGTCTGTGCATCCTTTAATGTCTTAGCGAACATTTCATCAGCAACTTCCTGACCCTTGAGTCTTGGGAGGTTGAAGTAACGTGCTTCTGTCATCAGGTATGCATTGAACTTTGTCCAATCTGGTTCCTTGGAATCGATTGTCAGTGGCTTTTCCTTACGTGGGTCATAACGGTACAGAACTGTGTAACCACAAGCAACAGCGTCCTTCTGACGTGTTGGAGCTGTGATCAGACCACCCTTGATACCGTGTTCAGCACATGGGGAGTAAGCAATGACGATAGATGGACCATTGTAGGATTCAGCTTCCTTCAGTGCCTTGATTGTCTGCATCTGGTTAGCACCCATGGATACGGATGCTACATAAGCAGTACCATATTCCATGAAGATCTGGCCGATATCCTTCTTAGCTGTTACCTTACCACCAGCAGCGAACTTAGCGATCGCGGAAGCCTGTGTGGACTTGGAAGCCTGACCACCAGTGTTGGAATATGTTTCTGTATCAAGAACGAGTACATTGACATTCAGGTTGTTAGCCATGACATGGTCAAGTCCGCCGTAACCGATATCGTAAGCCCAACCGTCACCACCGACGATCCATACAGACTTACCAACAAGGTCTCTTTCCATTTCGAGTAATGGCTTGACTGCTTCAACAGAAGAAGCCTTCAGACCTGCAACAAGCTGATCCTTTACAGCTCTTTGAGCGTCTCTATCATCACCTGCAGCGATGTAAGCTTCGAAAGATGCCTTCAGTTCTGGTTCAACTGCATCCATATTTTCTTCCATGATACGGTAGATACGAGCAGCCTTAGCTGTCTGAGCAACAGCCATACCGAAGCCGTATTCTGCGTTATCTTCGAACAGAGAGTTAGCCCATGCAATACCTTCACCCTGATCATTTGTAGCAAATGGGTTGGATGGAGTAGCGGAGCAGTAGATCATGGAGCAGCCTGTAGCGTTAGCTACGAGCATGTCACGACCGAACAGCTGGGAAACAAGTCTGTAGTATGGAGCTTCACCACATCCTGGGCAGCATCCAGATACTTCGAAATAAGGTCTTTCCAAAGATACACCTGCAACAGTATTTGGATTACCATACTGTGGCTTTTCAGGTGTCTTCTTGTACAGATAGTCAGCAACAGGCTGCTGCTTCATCTGTGTTGCGATAGGCTTAGCTGTAAGAGCTCTTGGGTTTTCCTTAGTGCCATCGCCAACTGGACATACTGTCATACATACACCACAGCCTACGCAGTTTTCAGTAGCAAGCTGGATTCTGAACTTCAGACCTTCTGCCTTTGCCTTGCCATAGAGTGGGGATGGTTCCTTGTATGTCAGTTCGAATCCGTTTTCCTTAGCAATTTCAGAAGCCTTTGCACATTCTTCTTCAGTCATCAGGAATGGACGGATTGTAGCATGTGGACATGCGAATGCACACTGACCACACTGGATGCACTTTTCTGCATTCCATTCAGGAACGTATGCAGCAATGTTTCTCTTTTCGCGGAAAGAGATATTTTCAGGCATGGAACCATCGATTACGATTTCGTTTGTGAAATCAGAAACCTTCATGTCATAGCCTTCCAGAGCATTGATTCTCTGAACATTGTTGTCATAGTGAGCATCACCTGTCAGTTCGAACAGCTGTGCCTTTGTTGGAAGTTCAGACCATTCAGGCTTGACTTCAACCTTGACCAAACCTTCAGAGCCCTTGTTGATGGCAGCAATGTTGTTGTTGACAACATCTTCACCCTTACGTGCATATGTGGAACGTGCGGATGCTTCCATTAATGCCAAAGACTTGGAGTATGGCATGATCTGTTCATTCAGCTTGAAGAATGCAGACTGCAGAATTGTATTTGTGTGGGAACCCATGTGAGTTTCACGAGCAATAGCATTGGCATTGATGATATAGAAGTTAGCCTTCTTATCAGCTAAAGCCTTCAGCATTCTGTTAGGAAGTCTGTTTTCAATTTCTTCTGCAGGAATAACAGTATTCAGCAGGAATGTTCCGCCTACCTTCAGATCACGTACCATATCAAACTTGAAGGCATAAGATTCCTGAGAGCAGGAAATGAAGTCAGCCTTGTTGATATAGTATGGAGAATGAATAGGTGTAGGACCGAATCTCAGATGGGAACGTGTAACGCCGCCTGCCTTCTTGGAGTCATATGCGAAATATGCCTGAGAATACAGATCAGTATTGTTACCGATGATCTTAACTGTTGACTTGTTAGCACCTACTGTACCGTCAGAGCCTAAACCATAGAACAGGCAGGATGTATAGTCTGCATCAACATGGATATCGACCGGAGCCAGGGACAGATTTGTAACATCGTCTTCAATACCGATTGTGAATTCTTCCTTTGGTTCATCCTTCTTGAGTTCTTCAAATACAGCATTGATGTGGCTTGGGTTTGTATCCTTGGAAGACAGACCATAACGGCCACCGATGAATGTGATGTCCTTGTGGTTTCTTAATGCATAGCAGACATCAAGGAACAGAGGTTCTCTTGTACCTACTTCCTTAGCACGGTCAAGAACAGCAATCTTCTTAACTGTTGCAGGGAGTACTGCTTCCAGATACTTCTGGGAGAATGGACGATACAGATAAACCTTGATCAGACCAACCTTTTCTCCTCTTGCAACAAGAGTGTTGATTGTTTCTGTGATTGTATCTGTAACAGAACCCATAGCTACGATAACTCTTTCAGCATCAGGAGCACCAACATATGTAAATGGAGCATAGTTACGTCCTGTATGTTCAGAGATCTTCTTCATGTACTTGTCAACGATTTCAGGAACAGCTTCAAAATGCTTGTTCTGAGCTTCTTCAGCCTGGAAGAAGATGTCATCGTTCTGGTTGTCACCACGTACAACAGGATTTGTGTGTGGGTTCAGTGCATGTGCACGGAATGCTTCAAGCTTATCAGTTGGAACAAGGCTTCTGAGGAAGTCATAGTCCATAACTTCAATCTTGTCATATTCGTGAGATGTACGGAAACCATCAAAGAAATGCATAACCGGAACGGAACCGTCGATTGCTACAAGGTGAGCTACACCTGCAAGATCCATACAGTCCTGAACGGAATGAGAGCACATCATGACAATACCTGTCTGACGGCATGCATAAACGTCACTGTGATCACCGAAGATTGACAGTGTGTGTGTAGCCAGGGAACGTGCTGCTACGTGGATTACACCAGGTAACAGCTCACCCTTGAGCTTGTAGATATTTGGGATCATTAATAACAGACCCTGGGAAGCTGTAAATGTTGTTGCTAAGGAACCGCCCTGTAATGCACCGTGAATTGCACCAGCAGCACCACCTTCAGCCTGCATTTCAACTACCTTAACCTTATCACCGAATACATTCTTACGTCCGGCTGTAGCCCAGTCATCAACGTGTTCTGCCATCGGTGAAGATGGTGTAATCGGATAAATACCAGCTACTTCTGTAAACGCATAGGCAGCATGCGCTGTGGCGGTATTACCATCCATGGCTTCGAAAACCTTTTTGTTTTCAGTACTCATAATATCCTCCTAAATTGCCATACTAATTATACCTCGAAATCTGAATGTTTGTTAATGTTTTTGCAAAGGGTTACAAAATTAGGGAATAAGTAATCGGATTTCCGTTTCAAATCAAGGCTTATAATCGTATTATTCTCCCATCTTTGATTATCACTGATTCATGGATTGAACAAATTTCATGAATCTGTACGCACTCATTCCAAAGATGCAGATTGCTTCACTCTTACTGATGACCTTATCTATCACAAGCTGATAAAAAGACTTTACAATATGATTTGTCTCTGCCTAAGCCTTTTCCTTTGCTTCTTTTTTGTAAAAATATCTAGTTTTCCCATTTGGTATCTCCTTTTACTGACTGACAGTTTACCGCCTGTACTGTCTAAATACACAGGATTTTCAAAACCGATACTTTACTGGTCCAAAATCGTTGATTTTTCTTATTTCTGAGCAGTATTTTATCTGCACACAAAAATAATAACGGATGTTGTCCATTCTGACTTTCGCCAGATAATCCATAAAAAAAGCACCTGAGATTTATACTCAAGTGCTCTGTTGTGATCCGATTATAACGTAATCGATTCACTGCAGGTACCGGATTTGGCATGTGAGGCGGTAACCTGCACGACTGTTCCTTCTTCTGCTTTGACAATCCAGCTCAGTTTCTTTCTGGCAGGCGCGTTTGCCATTGTAGTCAGATTGCCGTAGATTGAACCTGTAACAGTTCTGGACCAGCCGGATAACATGCCGGCATCTTCCGTCTGCTTACCCGAGACAAGGTCAGCTCCAGTTATGGAAACCGTCACACCTTCTGCAACGTTGAGGGAAATGGCTTCCTCGCTCAGGTAAGTCGGAAGATACCCAAGATTACCTACAACAGCGGTAATCTTATATACACCATCTGACACTTTTTCTTTTGCGAGGGTATCGATTGTCAGATGAGGCATGGACTTGGCGAAACGGATGTTGAACTTCGTATCATGCTCAACTTCTGTAATCAGCATATTCTGTGGTGGATTCTGAATTGTATATTTTGTATTAAAGCCACCAAGTTCCACCTTACCGAAAACAGGATGTTCAATTTCTTTCCAGCTTTCAAAATACTGAGGTGCATTCTGCTTGACCCATTTCATGATGCCATTAAAACGAGCAAGTTCCTGCTGTGGTGTTTCCTGCTGCTGTCCCCAGCTGCGTGGGAAACCGGCAATCGACGCAACATCCCAGAATTCCATTGTATAGGCAGGAACGCCCTGTGACTGATAGAACCAGTCATCTAATGCACCAGAATCCCAATGTTCCTGATCACGCATGAAGGAATCAAAGATATTCATCGGTACATAACCAAGCTCTTCCACACCCATTTGGGCAATTGCCTTAAATGCTTCAATATCTGCTGATGGCGCACTTTTGGATGGCTTTGTTCCCGGTGGATACAATAACAGACCACCGGAAGTATGACCGATTGCTGCCCCACCGATATTCGGATGAGCTAATGCAAAGTCTACAACAGCCTTAGTTTCCACATTGGATAACGGATATTTACCTGCTCCTGGCTGACGGGAATCCGGGAACCATCCAAGCGGGAAGTTTCTGTTGAAATCAAGTCCCCAGGATGCTTTTTTCTGCTTGAGATTTTCATCTCCATCAAACGGTTCCATTACCCCTTCCGGATAGATATCATAGAATTCACCAGTTACATCAGATGGATCTCTTGGTATCATCAGATCTGAATCCTGTGCATCTTTTTTCCATGCCCCATATGGCGTTGGAATACGCATCATGCGAATCACACCATCGCCATCCAGATCTTCCGGTCTGATACCACCTTCTTTTGGAAGATAGTCACGATTTGCACTTCTAAGGTTATATGGTGTTGTCAGATACGTTTCTGCTCCATCCGGTGTCACTCTTGGAATGACATAGATTGTCATCTGATCCAGAAGTGCAGTACATTCAGGATCTGTGCCATAGTTTGTCACAAGATAATCGATTGTATGCATGGCACACATGGAAGCAGTCACTTCTCCTGCGTGAATGTTGCCATCCAGATACCATCCCGGTTTGGATAAGGCATCTCCTGTATTCTGATTTGTCAATGTCACAGCATACTGGTTTCTGCCTTCTTCTGTAACACAGTTGACTTCAAGTTTGACAAGCTTCGGATACTTTTCCGCAAAGTATTCCAGATTTGATTTCAGCTCATCATACTTATAGTAATGATCATACTTGAATGTTGTCTTCATATTATTACCTTTTCATAACACCTGGGACAGGAATTCCTTTGTTCTTGGATTCTTCGGATGATCAAAGACTTCTTCTGGTGTCCCCTCTTCTGCGACGATGCCTCCATCAATAAACAGAACACGGTCTGATACTTCTCTTGCAAAACCCATTTCATGAGTCACAATGACGCATGTCATACCACTTTCTGCCAGTCCTTTGATGACATTCAGTACACCCTTGACCATTTCCGGGTCCAAAGCGGAAGTCGGTTCATCAAACAGCATGACATCCGGATGCATTGCCATTGCTCTGACAATCGCAAGTCTTTGCTTCTGTCCACCGGACAGCTTTCTTGGATATTCATTGGCTTTATCTTCTAGTCCAACCTGTCTGAGCAGCTCCATTGCTTCTTTTTCTGCCTGCTCCTTTGGAATCTTCTTTTCCAGAATCGGAGTGATTGTGATGTTTTCCAAAGCCGTCAGATGAGGAAATACATTGAACAGCTGGAATACCATTCCGATCTTCTGTCTGTGCTGATTCAAATTTGTGCTTTTGCTGTCAAGAGCATTGCCTTCAAAATAGACTGTACCAGAAGTCGGTTCTTCCAACAGATTCAGACATCTTAAGAAAGTGGATTTTCCCCCACCAGATGGACCGATGATGGTAACGACTTCACCACTGTAGATTTTTTCATTGATTCCTTTTAATACCTGCAGGCTGCCGAAGCTTTTATGCAGATCCACGGTTTCAATAATCGGTATGTTCTTATCAGTCACTTACACTCATCCTCTTTTCCAGTACTTTGACAAGCCATGACAGACTCAGTGTCATGACAAGATAGATTGCCGCAATAATGAATAACGGCTGCCATACAAGGTATTTATTCGCCAGCAGAGTTCTTGTGTACATCAGTTCATAGCACATGAATGTACCCGCAAGAGATGTTTCCTTGATCATCGCAATATATTCATTGGCTAATGCTGGAAGAATATTCTTGATTGCCTGAGGCAGAATAATACGGATCATGCAGTTTTTTGCACTCATGCCAAGTGATCTGGCCGCCTCAGTCTGTCCTTTATCAACAGCATTGATACCACCTCTGATGACTTCAGATACATAAGCACTCGAGTTGAGTGTCAAAGCAAACAGTACATAGTAGATTTTATCAATACTGTTTAATGCCGGTATCACCATTGGAATAAAGAAATACGAGATATACATCTGTACAAGAAGCGGTGTGCCTCTTAACACATTGACGTAGACTCCAGCAAATCCAGACAGTAATCTGTTTTTGCTTAAGTGCAGTATGGATACAAGTGTTCCAACAACCGTGCCACCAAGCACTGCAATGGCAGCAAATTTCAATGTACCAAGTGCACCCTGCAGAAACACAGGCCAATACTGTATGAATACTTCAAGAATACCCTTTCCCATAGATTCTCCATCCTCTTAATATCTTTGTTTATTCAGCTTCCTGAATACCTGCTGCTGCCTTGGCATTCAGATACCATGTATGTACATAACCGTTTTCAACAGCTGTTTTCAGACATGCATTGACTGCTTCGATCATGTCAGTTTCACCTTTTTTTGCAATTGCGATGTTACCGGAATAATCACCATAAGGTGTCAGATCGAAATATACGCCACTTAATGCGAATGCGCCTTCAGAAGAAGCAACATAGTTTTCAGCTGTGGAGTTATCCAGTGCAACTGCATCACACTTACCGGAAGCAAGACCAAGAATTGCCTGATCCAGTGTAGCTACCTTTTCAAACTGTGTAGTGCCATCTGTATCAAGGGCAAGGATTTCATCTGTTACATACATTTCCTGTAAGGAGTTAGCCTGACCCATGATTTTCTTTCCGACAAAGTCATCTAATGAATCATAGTTTCCTTCCTGACCTGCAGGTACGATCAGTGTATGTTTGGATTCTTCCGATTCCGGATCGGCAACATAGCCAACAGAAATCTCATATGCTTCTTCTCTGTCTTTCTTCAATCCATATCCGCTTAATGCAATATCTGCCTTACCAGTATCAACAGATACGAATGTACTTGAGAAGTCAGATGTTTCAATTTCCAGCTGTACACCAAGGCATTCCGCAATATACTTGGCAATCATCATTTCATGACCATAGATTGTACCATTATCATCAACCCATTCTGCCGGTGGATAGTCAGGGGATGTGGCAACTGTCAGAACACCTTCTTCCAGAACATCTGCCAGAACACCGGTTGCATTGCTCAGATCAAGATCCGGTTTGACAAGGTCTGAACAGTCAAGTTTTTCCGGATTTGCCAGATTCATGTTGACGCCCGTGGAACTGGAAGCTGAAGAAGATACTGCTGCTGTGGAAGAACAGCCTGCAAGTGTTAATGAAAGGAATGCTGCTGTAATGGATTTGAATGTGCTGTTTGTGTTTTTCATAGTTTTTCTCCCTTTATCTGTTTTTCTTTCTGCATCTGCTTTCTGACGCTTCCGCGTCGTTCTTCTTCCTCTCGTCGCACTTTCATACTACATTCCCTCCTTATCAAAAAAAGCCGTCTTCTGAAATTCAGAGACGACTGATCATCGCGGTACCACACTGATTGCCGATTACAAAAGAATAACCGACCTCTTTAACCCTTAACGCGGGTGGTACGTTTCTTCCTACTGCTGTTTCAGAAGAACTTCTCCCGGATGCGCTTCACACACAGTTCCATTCATCGGACTTCCACTCTGTTCCGACTCGCTTTCAACTTTCCTGTGGTTACTCTTCCGTTCGTTGAATATGTGCATTATGTTACCTGTAAATTTTTCTTCTGTCAACTATTTATTTACATATTTTTTTCTGTAATGTTTTCATTTGATGTGAAAATGAAAAGAGATTCCTCTATCAGAATCTCTTATGCTACTCTTTTTTTCAGCCGTTCTGCTTGAAAGCCTTCATTGTCTGTCTGATCTGCGCCTCTGATGGTTTTCTGCCCATAGACATATACATTGCACGGATCTGCTTTTCTGTTACAGGCGGATGTTCTTTGAGTTCCTTTTCAAAGTGCCTCTTTGTCAGGAAAAATGTGACAACTGCAGAAATCGCTGCGCCTACCAGTGTCCATAATACGGATGTCCAGAAACTGTTCATTTGATGTACCTCTTTATTCTACGTTTACTTATTTTAGTCGAAATGCTCCTATAATTCAATATATCGGCATCGGAAAAGACATTTGTTGAGATCTGTGAAAACAGCCTGTGCAAGGCACAGACTGCTTCCATTATTGTTTTTCAGATATTTCTATACCGAGTACTTTCAGCTGTTCCTCATCGACTGTACCTGGTGCATCACTCATCAGATCCAATGAAGAGTTAGTTGTCGGGAAGGCAACAACATCACGGATGTTATCCGTACCTGCAAGTACCATTGTCAGTCTTTCCAGACCAATACCTACACCACCATGTGGCGGAGTACCATAACGGAATGCATCGATGAAGAAACCGAATCTTTCCTTTGCCTTTTCAGGGGATAAACCGATTGCTTCAAATACCTTTTCCTGTAATGCCTGATCATGAATACGGATGGAACCGGAAAGCAGTTCATAACCATTGAGAACAAGGTCATACGCACGGGAATAACAGTGTTCCGGATCACTCATCAGCTTATCCACATCACATTCATTTGGTGCTGTAAACGGATGATGTGCAGCAACCCATCTGTTTTCTTCTTCAGAATATTCAAACATCGGGAAATCAGTTACCCAAAGGAATTTATAGTTGTTTTCACGGTTGATCAGATTCTGTTCATGAGCAACACGTACACGTAATGCACCTAAAGCTGTCTGAGTAACTCTTGCCTGATCGGCAATGATGAAGACAAGATCTCCATCTTTCATAGACAGCCTTTCAATCACTGCTGCCTTTTCTTCTTCACTGAGCGGTTTTACAACGGATCCGGAAAGAACACCATCTGCCATCTTCAGATAGGCAAGTGCATGTGCCTTGAATCCGGCCTTAACAAACTGCTGAAGTGCATCCAGTCCCTTACGGGAATATTTATCCTGCATGTTTTCAAATCGAAGTGCACCGATCATGCCTTTTGGATTGTTGGCTACATCCGCAAACACAGCAAATTCACTGTTAACAAACAGATCACTGAGATCCTGAATTTCATTACCAAAACGCAGATCCGGCTTATCCGTACCGAAACGCTTCATGCACTCTTCCCATGGCATGCGTACAAAATGATCTTCCAGATCATAGTTTTTCACACCTTTGAAGATTGCCTTCATCAGATCTTCAACAACAGAGAAGATTGTATTTTCATCACCAAAACTCATTTCGATATCAATCTGTGTAAATTCAGGCTGTCTGTCTGCACGCAGATCTTCATCACGGAAACATCTTGCAATCTGGAAATATTTTTCCAGACCCCCTACCATCAGCAGCTGCTTATAGATCTGTGGGGACTGTGGCAATGCCCAGAACTTGCCGTTGTAGATACGGGATGGAACAAGATAGTCTCTTGCGCCTTCCGGTGTACTTTTGGCAAGAATCGGTGTTTCCACTTCAATAAATCCCTTCTCATCCAGAACATTTCTGGCAATCATGCAGATCTTATGACGCAGAATCATATTCTTCTGCAGAGATGGTCTTCTTAAATCCAGATATCTGTACTTGAGTCTGGTATCTTCAGAAGATGTAGAGTTGTCAGAAAGGTCAATCGGCAGTGTTTCTGCACTGTTGACAATGGTAACATCCTCACAATGAATTTCAATTTCGCCTGTTTCCATCTTCGGATTGGCATCCTTACGAAGTGTTACAGTACCTGTAACTGAAAGAATGTATTCATTGCGGACATCCCTGACTTTTTCCGCCATTGTTTCATCAAAAGTTACCTGAACCGTGCCTGTTCTGTCTCTTAAATCAATAAAAGCAAGAGATCCGAGATTTCTTCTTTTCGCAACCCATCCGATAAGAGTTACTTTCTTTCCTGCATCACTTGCACGTAATGTGCCGTTTCCACAAGTTCTTTCCATATTATTTCTTTTCAAGCTCCTTTACATGTGCACTGACTTCTTCCATCTTTAAAGTCATCTGTTCCTTTTCACCAGCAACCTTGAAGTTGACTGTTCCATCCATTGCTTCCTGTTCACCGATGATCACAATATACTTTGCCTTCTTACGGTCAGCAGACTTGAACTGTGCCTTGAGACCTCTTGAAACAAGATTTCCTTCCGCAACAAACCCTTCATGGCGCAGCTGCTGTACAACCTGCAGAACATTGCGGCTGACTTCTCCCAGTCCAATGACATAAACATCCAGTCCATCTTCCTGGCTGAACGGATAACCTTCATCTGCCGCTAAGGAGATCAGTCTTTCAAGACCGATCGCAAATCCGATTCCACTCATTTCAGGACCGCCATAGTATTCAACAAAGTGATCATAACGGCCTCCACCGAAAATCGTTGCCTGCGCACCGGAATCCGGACGGGTGGATACGACTTCAAATACAGTATGTGTATAGTAGTCAAGACCACGGACAAGACGCTCATCGATTTCATATGGAATACCGATGGCATCCAGTGCTTTCAGAACACGATCAAAGTATTCTTTCGCATCAGCTGTCAGATAATCAGAAAGCTTTGGAGCTCCCTTCATGAATGGCTGATCATGATCCACCTTACAGTCAAGAATACGCAGCGGATTCTGTTCGTATCTTCTGTGGCAATCCGGGCATAACTGATCCAGATATGGAGCAAAGTATTCCTTTAATGCATTTCTGTATGCTGCACGGCTTTCATCATCGCCAAGTGTATTGATGCACACCTTGACAGAAGAAATACCCATTGCCTTGACGATGTCATAGCCAAGCGCAATTGTTTCCGCATCCATTTCAGGTGACTTGATGCCGATGTTTTCCACACCGAACTGTGTGAACTGACGCTGTCTTCCCTTTTGTGGACGTTCGTGGCGGAACATGGCACCCATGTAATAGAAACGGGCTGGCAGTTCCATGGAACCATACAGCTTATGCTGATCAAAGGCACGGATCACACCGGCTGTTCCTTCTGGTCGTAATGTATAGGAATCAGATCCCATTGTGAACGTGTACATTTCCTTATTGACCATATCCGAGGAGTCGTTTTCTCTTGCGAATACGGAAGTTGCTTCAAAATATGGTGTTCTGATTTCCTGGTATCTGTAACGTTTTGTCATTTCCGCAATGACGCGTTCCACATCATGCCATCTGTTGACCTCATCTGGCAGGATGTCATATGTACCTCTTGGTGTCTGATAGTTCATCTGTTTCTCCTTTTCCCTGAAAAATAAAAGCGTCCCATATCCAAGGACGCTGTAAGCGCGGTACCACCTCAGTTTGCATGTAGCCACATGCACGCTTGATCCTTAACGCGGAGTACGTATATTCCTACTGTATTTCAGAATATCTTCTCTGGAGTGTCTGTTCCGATGTCTTCCATCAATGCTTTCACCATACCATTGTCGCTGTAAGGGATCGCATCGGAATCTCTCTTTCATCGAATTTGTTTTTACGTGAGCATTATACCCTTAATGGATCGTTCTTTCAACGGTGATTACCGAATCCACCTTACGGATATTGGCAAGCACGTTATTCAGATGTTCCACATCCTTGACACGCAATGTCATTGTAATGCGTGAAGTCAGGGTTTCGTGATTCACTGTAGCATTCACCGATTCCATCGGTGCCTTGCACTGGGATACGACTGTCACTACATCCGTCAGAAGGAAGCTTCTGTCTCTTGCAGTAATCGCAATATCCGTATCATAGGAACGTTCACTGTCTCCACCATCCCACTCCACATCAATCAGATGGGCATGTGGTGTATTGATATTCGGACAGTCGGCACGATGTACCTTGATGCCTTCTCCTTTTGTAATCCATCCTCTGATCGGATCTCCGTAAACAGGGCAACAGCACTGGGCAATTGCCATCTTGATATTATCGATGCCAGGTACAATGATTCCGGTTTTGGAATTATGCAGTTTCGGCATCTCTCTTTCAAGTATTCTCTGCACTGTCTGATCTTCACTGAGCCTTGCCTTGGCACGTGTCATCTTTTCACAGACGATCGTCGGATTGATAGATTTGACCGCAATACCATACATGAAATCGATGTAGTTGCCGACCTGGAAATCACGATAGATGTTTTCCAGTCTGCTCTTTTCCATCAGTTCCTTGGCGTTGAATCCTCGTTTTGTGAATTCTTCACGAAGAATCTTTTCTCCTTCTTCAATCTTTTCAGACCGTTTTTCAACTTCCTTTTTCTGCAGGTAGTTTCTGATCTTGTTTCTTGCCTGATTTGTTTTGACAAATTTCAGCCAGTCTTCGCTTGGACCGGATCCTTTACGTCGTTTGATTTCAACGACATCCCCTGTTTTCAGTTCCGTATTCAATGGTACCATCGTACCATTGACGATTGCACCAACGCATGTATGACCGACATCCGTATGTACCCGATAGGCAAAATCAATCGGTGTTGCTCCACTAGGCAGATCGATGACTCTGCCCATTGGTGTCATGACATAGACATTGGCTTCAAAGACGTCATGCTGGAGGGTTGCCATATATTCGGATGCAGATTCACTACCACCATTTTCTTCCGAATATAAAGCAAAATTCTTGAACCAGGAAAGTTTTTCTTCAATCTGTTTCTGCTCTTCACGTGCACTGTATCGATTGCCTTCCTTATAACGCCAGTGTGCTGCAACACCCCGTTCCGCTACAGCATCCATTTCTTCCGTTCGTATCTGCACTTCGAAGATCTTACCATCATCACCGACAATGGTTGTATGCAATGACTGATACATGTTTGTCTTCGGTACAGCAATATAGTCCTTCAGTCTGCCTGGAATCGGTTTGTATTTGGCATGAATATAACCGAGAATCTCATAACAGTGCAGATCTGTATCGGTAACGATACGGATCGCAAGCAGATCCAGAATCTCATCAAACCGTTTATGTTTTTTTACCATCTTATTGTAGATGGAATACAGATGTTTGCTTCTGCCGAATATTCTGAACTGGATATGATTTTTTTTCAGCATATCCGAGATTTCACAGATCATATGATTGACAGCGGCATCTCTTTCCGTCTTTTTTGTTTCAACAAGATGGGCAATATGGTAATACTCATCCTTGTTGAGATAATAGAAGCACAGATCTTCCAGTTCATTCTTGATTGCACTGATACCAAGTCGATGTGCAATCGGCGCATATACATCCAGAGTTTCAGAAGCAATGCGTTTCTGGCTTGCTTCTGGCTGATATTCAAGAGTACGCATGTTATGCAGGCGATCAACAAGTTTAACAAGAATGACACGGACATCCTTCGCCATCGCAATGAAGATCTTACGATGATTGGCTGCCTGATATTCCGGATCATCCTTTCCCTTGAATTTCAGTGTACCGATCTTAGTAACTGCTTCAACAATATCAGCAACTTCTTCATCAAACTGCTGTGCCAGCTGATCTCTTGTAATCCCACAGTCCTCAATGGAATCATGCAATAGACCTGCTGCAATTGTTTTTGGCCCTACACGCATTGTCGCAAGAATATAAGCTACATTATAAAGGTGGACAACATATGGTTCTCCGGATTTTCGGAACTGTCCGGCGTGATGTTCTGCAGCAAAGTTTTCTGCTTTCTGGATTAATGCCAGGCTTGATGGATCATGTATATACAGTCTTGCTTCATCCATGATGTCATCTGCGCCCGGATTCTTATAGGCTCCCATACACTCTACCCCCTTTCTGAATGCATAGTTACAATGATTATACATAAAAACAGGCAGAAATGAAGCCATCTGTTTTCATAACATTCAGAAAATGACATCATTTTTCTGATATGTTTTTCATTCATCTATTCAATAGTGAATTACCCCACCTAAATTAAATTTATAGGTGAGGCTTCTAAGACTTCGCATATCATTGAAAGTATTCTGATATACTTCACCCTATAGCACATCCACAGTGCTCTATTTCCTTGCTTACGCTCGGAAATTACTTTTACGCTAACACGAGATCCGGGTGTCTGATTACCTGGATGTTATTGAAGTCCGGATCCTTTTTGAAGGCATTCGGAAATGCTTTTCTCAGAATATTTGCAGATCCGTTCAGATCAGCGTTGATCTGTTTTCCACTTCTGTCTTTGTACAGTCCTCTATGCACTCTTCTTCCAGAGAAGCTGTGTTTCTCATCTTTACATCTATACGAAGGAATAACATCTCTACTCAGAAAAGATGCCTTGGAAGTATACGATTCTTCCTGTTCCACAACATTGATTCCTTCTCTTTCCGCAAGATAAGAAATGATGTTATACAGTTGTGCATGTGGTATCTGTACAAATGACTGATTCGTAACATGTCCCATGTCTGATTCCTGTTTCCATCCAACATTCTTTCCTAATACAATGGTGTCGATACGGTTTTCTACGCACCAGTCAATCAGGATTCTTGCAGATTTCAGCAAGAAGTCTTTAACACAGTTGTTACGTTTCAGTGTAACTCTCTGATAATGTGGTGTAGCCACAAATCTGTCTGTTGTACCAACGGTATTCTCAGACATGATATTGGCAATCTGTTTATTGTACAGCTGGTTGATTGCTTTTAATGGCTTTCCATTGAAGAGAATACACGGTAAGCCACAGTTGTTTGTGACAGCCATAAGGTTGTCAACACCTGGATCCACAGCAATAATACGTTCACTTTTTGAACAGACAGGAACACCCTTTCCATCATCAAAGACAAATGTCATCTGGTAAATACCATTCTTTGGTGCAACATGCACTTCCATCAGCTTGCCAGGAATCTTCTTTCCAAGTGGAACAGTGACCTTTGTTTTTGGTAAGGAACAGTAGTAATTACCACGTTCTGTATGATGTATCCTGCATTCAATGTTTGAGGATCTGAATGCGGTAATTCCCTGTTTGCGTTTGTAACGTGGAAGTTTTGGCATACCTGTATACTTTTCCGGATGATCCTTCCAGTCTTTGATGGATTCAAAGTAACTTTTCAGATCCTGTACAACGTATTTCAGAACATTCTGAGCACAGTGCTTTGGAAAACCATCCGCATTGTAATCAGGATTGTCATTGTACTTCATGACGGCATCAAGGAACGTATAGCTGATCACACCGGATGCAGGTACAGTCTTTGGCTTGTTCATTGCCTGAAGAGCAAATTCAACTTCAGACATAACACTCAACTCATTATCAGTCAGCTCATGTATGTTTTTCTTTGAGGCAAACATCAGCTGGCGCTCACGAAACAGAGCAGCATTATACAGATTATTGGCACAATGAGCATTTCTGTCACACCATTCAAACAGATCAGAATCGAGTTTTACCTGAACGGTAATTGCCTTGTACATACGACCTCCTTTCCGTGGAATATTACACTATTATTATACCTTAAAAAGTACTATATTTCCGCATATTTATACGTAAATACAGCATTTCTCACAATTGTTTATTTGGCAATTCATCCCCGCCTAAATCAGAGATTATAGACGGGGTATTCTTGCCTACTTAATAAAAGAAAACCTTTGAAGATCGGCTCATCAAAGGTCATTTCATCAGTTATCACTCATTTTCAGGATGCTGAAGACTTCGTAGTTTTTCAGAACTTCTCTGCCTGCCATGCCATTGCCATACAGTTCAATGACAAATGCACATCCGGCAACAACACCACCAAGCTGTTCAATCATTTTGCAGGAAGCTTCTGCCGTACCACCAGTCGCAAGAAGATCATCCACAACAACAACTCTTGCCCCTGGTCTGATCGCATCTTTATGCAGGCATACTTCATTGGAACCATATTCCAGATCATACTTGCAGGAAATGGCTTCTCTTGGAAGTTTTCCAGGCTTTCGAACCGGTGCAAATCCGATTCCCATTTCAACTGCTACCGGAGCTCCGAAAATAAACCCACGTGCCTCCGGTCCTACGATGAAGTCTGCATTCACACTTTTCGCAAACGCGACAAGCTGATCAATGGTTTCCCTGAATGCTTCTCCATCCTGAATAATGGAAGTCACATCACGGAAGAGGATACCCTCCTTAGGAAAGTCAGGAATGGAAGATACATAATCTTCTAAATTTAATGCCATGTTTTTTCTCCTTTAATATACGGTTTTATTATACACCGGAAGTCATTGATCACAACACATCTTCCAGATTCATCTGCAGTTTGACTGTTCCTTTGTAGCGGTTGATCGATAATGTTCCAACAAGTATCGTCGGATGTGGTATAACAGGCAGATTCTTTGACGGGAAGGCAACCGCTTCTACGATTCCTTTTCCGGTATTGACAATATAACGCACCGTCTTACCTACTCTCACCACTTCTTTGACATCCGGGTTTTCCAGCATGAAATATGGCTGAACAAGGTCTTTCGGATATGGTGAAAGAACGGAAAGATCCAGGATATGGTCAAATGTAATCAGGGATGGATCAATGACAATCGCAGGCGTTTCATGTTCCAGATCGGACAGATCCACCTGTTTCATGTTTTCATTTACATATTCGCATAAGGCATTCAGATTTTCCTTGCGGATGGAAATACCAACTGCAGCCTTATGTCCACCAAATGCTTCTTTCTTTTCAAATCCGGAAAGAAAAGTAAACAGGTCAAATCCTTCCACACTTCTTCCACTGCCTTTGAGCAGTTCACCATTCTCACTGAGCACAAGCACTGGCTTATGGTAACTGTTTGCGATCTTTCCTGCCACAAGTCCACAGATGCCCTCGGGAAAGGATGGATCATGGAGCACCGCAAAGCTGTCTTCTTCCTTCAGCATAGTTTCCGCCTTTTCACTCATCTGACTGGAAAGCTGTTTTCTGCGATCATTTACCTGATTCAATGATGTCACATAGGCATCCACGGCCTGTCTGTTTTCACTCAGCAGAAACGGAATCAGCGTATTGACATTGGATCTGTCTTCCATGCGTCCAATGCTGTTGAGCTTTGGAACAATGGAAAAGGCAATATCCGTCTCATTGCATGGTCCTGGCTTATATAACAGTTTTGATACAGAATATGGAATACCTCTGGAAATCAGAGTGATTCCCTTTCTGACAATTTTTCTTGTCTGCCTGTACAAAGGCATGACATCGCCGATTAATGCAACCGCACATAAGGCAGTCAGTGTATCATCCACATGATTCAGCAGATTCAATGCGATCTGATAGGCAACCCCTGCCCCGGAAAGAAATGCATATTCCTCTTCCATATAATCCGGATGCACGACAATATCCGCTTCAATCTCTTCATCAATCTGATGATGATCCGTGACGATCACATCCATGCCAAGCTGGCGGGCACACAACAGTGCTTCATGTGCCTTGACGCCATTATCCACTGTGATGATCAGGCTGTATCCTTTCTGATGGGCGAGTTTTACAGTAGAAGCATGCAGACCATACCCTTCCTTAAACCGATCCGGTATGTAATACCCGTTTTCAATGCCAAGCCGATCCAGTGTGCGTTTCATAATTGCAGTAGAACAGATGCCATCGGCATCATAATCTCCACCAACAAACACCTTTTCTTTCCTGTTGCGGGCAAGCAGAATTCTCTGGCATGCCTTTTCAATACATGTAGCATGGCTGATGGTAATGGTTGCATCCTGATCAAGGATTTCTTCAATCGTTTCTTTTTCAAAGCCAGAGGAAGCAAGAATGGATCCAGTCAATGGACCGACATTGTATTGTTCCATCATAGCGGATGGATCCGTTTTGATTTTTTTCCACTTCATTGATCACACCCCATCGCAAGACGTGTGAATACTTCTCCCCGTTCTTCAAAGTTTTTGAAATGATCATAGGAAGATGCTGCTGGAGAAAGCAGAACGACATGATGTTCCGCACAGATCTTTTCTGCTTTCTGTACTGCCTGACAAAGATTTTCAACATATTCCATTCCATCCCGATCAAGGCCCTTAGCCTTCATTTCTTCAAAGATTCTTTTTCCCGTTGCATACATGAACAGCACATGGACGTGGCTGCTGGCAAGATAGTTTTCCAGATCGGTATAGTCGATTCCCCGATCTTTTCCTCCTACCAGTACGACATCCACGTTTTCAATGGATTCCATTGCCTGGATGCATGCCTGACCGATGGTGGAAATGGAATCATTGACAAACCGGATCCTATTCCTGTTTTCCCCAAGGTCCTGCAGACGATGAGCAAGTGGATGGAACTTATGGATTGCATCGCTCATCTGCTGGCTGCTGATGCCATAGATCTGACCGATTGCACAGGCAACCGCAAGATTCAGGTAATTATGTTCCCCGATCAAAGAACAGTCGGATGCATCCAGTACTCCATCCGGTAACAGCAGTGTTTTTCCATCTGCCTGAATATCCTTTCCGATGAGCAGCAGGTGGGAATTAACTCGATCAATATACTGTTTCAAAGATGGATGCATGATCGCAATATCATCTTTCCCCTGATGAGCAATATTGTTGAACTTGGCGTCCCCATAGGCTTTGAAACTGCCATAATGGTCCAGATGTTCTTCAAAAAGATTCAGATATACACCAATATGAGGAGAATATGGACAGTATTCCAGCTGATGACATGAAATTTCAAAAGCAGCAAGAGCTCCATCTTCCATCTCATCAATCGCATCAAAGCAGGCGATTCCAATATTACCGACAAGTACAGTCGGATATTTTTCCTTTAAGATTGCCGCAACAAGAGAAGTTGTTGTTGATTTTCCCTTTGTCCCGGTGATGCCGATTGTCTGATTTCTGTAGTGTTTCAGAAACAGTTGTGCCTGGCCTGTGATATTGGAAAGATCGCTACCAGGTTTAAGAACAACTCCAGGTGCTTTCATCACAAGATCATAACAGGCCAGATCCAGATCCCGATCGGAAATACAGATCGTATTGATCGTTTCCTTTTCCGCAGCTTCCTTTCCTTTTCCTCCATCGGCAATGGTGATGATCTGGTCCGGACAAAGCCGACGGATCAGACGGTATGTTGATCTGCCTTCAATCCCATATCCATAGATCAGTATTTTCTTTCCTTCAAATTCTTCTTTCCATGACTGTAATGACATGTGTTTACCTCAGTTTGTTTTTCAGTATTTCCTGATATGCTTCTGGAAGCAGATTGTCTCCATTCCATGCCTGCATATCAACGGTTCTGTTGCGATATGCTTTGTAGTATTCTGATTCCATGTACCTTCGATACAGATATGGAATCTGCTCCTGCTGCTTGTGCATTGCGGAAATTGCCATGCATACAGCTACATTGACTTCATCTCTTGTTCCGACACATTCAAACGGTTTATCATCCACAAGTCCTGTCAGCTGTTCAAACAGATCCATCATTGTTTCATCATTCAGCATATCCACACCGAAGACTGCTCTGATTTCATCCTGTGGCAGATATGCAGAAAGCATCAGGCATACAAACAGACATTTGGCACAATGCCCACACCAGACGCCCTTCTTGGAACCGACATTACAGGAACGGAATACAGGATGATAGTCCTTGAGTCTTGAAAATAGACCTGTAATCTGCAGTTCACTGATCGGACGCAGCAATGAGAAATAGGATATTCCATCATATAGATACGCTTTACAATACGCATGGAAATCCTGTTCAAATTCAAATGTCTTGGAATACTGATGATTGACGGTTGACCCTTTGATTGTGGATTCATTGGCACTGGATTCATTGGATAATGTGATGTATTTTCTACCATGAACAATACAGGTCAGATATGTTGCGAAAGCTACCATCGCACTGAATGGTGTATGACCATTCAGATAGCCCTGCCTGTTAAGCTCCAGCATACCCTGATCCAGTGTGCGCCTTGCGATCAGCAGATCCTTTCCTTCTTCATATCCTGCAGCATGCGCAGAATTGACCGCACTGATGACAGGATTGATGATGAAGGCCAGATTATCTTTCTTATATGGGGAAAGCACATCCAATGTTACAAAGGAATCCTTTCCACCACCAACAGGAATCAGGTTTCCCTTTACCTGTGGCAGCCAGTCAGTTCCTTCCTGTGGTCTGCCTTCACTGATGACTTCCATGAAACCATCCGGATCCAATGGGATGTGATTGATATGGAAATATTCACCAAGGCCATGGAAATACAGTTTTTTCCACCATGCCTTCTGTGTTTCATCCAGTGATCCACAGGCGATATGTACTTTTGGTGCCGCTGTTATTTTCCAATAGGAAATCAGTTCAACCATACCAAGGGAAAACACAGCCTCCTTAAAAAGGCGGGATTCCATATATGGCTTTTGATGAGCAGGCTTTGGCAGAGTAAAAGTCGGATGGAATGACTGCAGGCCAACAATTTCAAATGTATATGTCACGGTAAAGGATGTATCCGTTTCATCTATCTTCCATCCATGATAAATGAAATCTGTGTACTGTTTCCGCAGTGTATTATAGTCTTTCATACAAACTCCTTTTCAAACAGATCAATGACTTCCCCAAGATGATGAACTTCATAATTCATAAAGGATCTCATTTCCTCATCCTTTGGAATGGTATCTTCTACAAATACGGAAGTCATTCCAGCAGCATGGGCTGCCACAATTCCCTGTCTGGAATCTTCCAGAACAAGACATTCTTGTGGCTGCACACCAAGAGTTTCCGCTCCAAGCAGGAAAATATCCGGTGCAGGCTTTCCATGTTTTACCATGTTGCCACCGACAATCGCATCAAATGGCAATGGTACAGATACTGTTGATAACAGAGTCTGTACATAGTCTGCATTGGAAGATGAACATACTGCAATTGCGATGCCATGTTCATGAAGCCACAATGCCAGTTCCACCATCCCTTTTTTGTTGAGTGCATCCTTTTCAAAAGATGACCAGAAAGAAAGATCAAATCTTTTCTGACGCATTGCAGAAGCAATCTCCATCAGATGAGGCGTTTCCTTTTCATATGGTGTCAGATCAACCCCTCTTGCCCCGGTGATTGTCTTGAAGAAATCATCCGAAAGCGTTTCATCATATTTGCATGCTTCCTGTCTCCACAGATCCTGTGATACCTGTTCTGTATTGAACATCAGCCCATCACAGTCAAACAGTACAGCTCTGATTTTCATGTGTTACCTCCAAAAAATAACAGCAGAAGTTCTGCTGTTATTTATTATACCCGAATTATGCGTTAATTCCCTTGATTGTGTATTCATCAAGTACTTCTTTTTTTTCTGCCTTTGTCTTCTTCTGCTTCGGTTTTGCGTTATGACCCTTCTTGCGGAGTGCTCTCCATACTGTTGGAGCAACAAACATGGATGAGAATGTACCTGCAATCAGACCGACAAACATCGCAATATTGAATGTGAAGATGGAACGGGAACCAATCAAAAGCAGGAAGATGACTGGCAATAAGGTTGTTAATGATCCGTTGATCATCATGTTGAATGTCTGATCAACAGACTGATTGACCACTGCATCATATTCTTCACTGCGCATTGTTGATGCATTTCTGCCTTCCATGTTTTCTCTGATTCGATCAAAGACAATAATGGAGTTATTGATGGAATAACCGATAATCGTCAGAAGCACTGAAACAAGATCAGTATTGACTTCCATGCGGAAGATCGCAAAGAAGGAAAGAACAATCAGGACATCATGAATCAGAGCGGAAAGGCATCCGATCGCATAGTCAAATTCATAACGGACTGTGATATAGGCAAGCATGGCAACCCAGGCAACAAGAGTCAGAATCACTGCATTTCTGACAAGATCACGTCCTACAACCGGAGTAACAACATTATCTCCAGGTTCCACACCGAATACTTCTTTCAGATCTGCTTTCAGCTGTGTCAGTTCGGATGTTTCAATGGAATCTTTGGTGATGGCATAAACTGTGTTTTCACCAGCTGACTGATAGGAGAAATCCTCATAACCGAGCTTTTCCATTTCAGCTTTTACATCGTCAGTTGTAATAGCTGTTTCAGAAGCGACTGTCAGCTTTGTACCGGAAGAGAAGTCAATACCAAGATTGACAGGTCCATTACCGGAAACAGTCTGGAAAATACCCATAGCTGCTGCAGCAAGAATCACTGCCACAGCAACCGTAATGACCTTTTTGGAGATACCTGTATAGTTGAGGTTACGTGTGCCTGTGTAGAACTGGTTTTCACCCTTGGAAAGATCAGGCATCTGAGATTTTCTGACACCAAACCATTCCGGATGTGTATCACAGATATGAGAAGCAGCAAGTCTGTTCATCAGGAAACGTGACAGACATACATTGATGATCATTGTCATCGCAACTGTCACAATCAGCATTGTTGCAAATCCCTTAACAGAACCTGTACCCCAGATATACATGATCAAAGCTGTGATCAGTGTTGTAAACTGTGAGTCAAAGATCGCTGAGAAGGATACAGTCTGACCTTCTCGGATGGCATTTGGTACATAATGTCCTTTGTACAGTTCCTGTCTGATTCTTTCAAAATAGATGACATTGACGTCAACCGTCATACCTACACCAAGTACAAGTGCACCGATACCGGAAAGTGTAAACACTGCTCCGATTGCCGAATACAGTCCGAATACTGCCCAAAGATATGCAACAAGCATGATGGCAGCAAGAATTCCTGGAACACGATATCTGATGATCAGGAATAATGCTATCAATGCTACGCCGATCACACCTGCCATTGCTGTTTTTCCCAGTGCATCCGCACCGAATTCAGCAGATACGACATTGGAAGAGATTTCTGTCATCTTGACTGGAAGAGAACCGGAATTGATAAGATTGGCAAGTGTTCTTGCTTCTTCTTCTGTAAAGTTTCCGGAAATCTGACAGTCACCAGTAATCTGAGAAGATACGGTTGCTGCAGAAATATAGGCAGGTTCTTCTCCCTGATTCGCTTTGGCAGCTTCCGCTGTATAGCTGTCCCCTTCTGTATAGTCCAGCCAGATGATCATGATGTTTTCACCACTGGACTTTTCAGAAATTTCCTTTGTGATTTCACCAAACTTTGTGGAATCCTTGATCTTCAATGATACAACCGGACGACCGTTTTCATCATAGGCAAGAGATGCACCACCTTCACTGAGAATGGATGAATCTGCAAGTTCATTGTCATCCACATCACGGAAAGTCAGATTAGCTGTTGTCCCGATCATTTCTCGAGCTGTATCCTGATCAGCCACACCAGCCAGCTGAACTCGTACTCTATTGTCCCCTTCCACGATGATGGATGGTTCACTGACACCAAGAACATTGATACGCTTGGAAATGGAATTGATGACAGCGTTCATGTCCATTGATGCACCCTGGTTGAGTGGTTCTACTTCATATAGAATTTCGAAACCACCGCGCAGATCCAGACCCAGATTCAAATTGTCTTTGATTGTTGAAAAGGTTGTTGCGACAACAATTCCGATCACAGCAATCACAAGACCAATCAGACCGAGTGGACCCTTTCTGATCTTTGTTTTCTTATCCATGTTAATTCCTCCTGATCAAGTCCGCATAATCACTGAGCGTCTCATGACGGCTGTCAATGACACATTTTGTCGCCATGAAACGGACGATATCATTGGCTGTGACGGATAGTACTGCGTCGACTGCCTGATTCAGTTGAGATGGAACTTCTCTTTTCCATAGATACTGGCGGAGATAATCCTCCAGATTTTCATACTTCAGGGAAGGTAACTGATCGCATCTGAGTTCTGTCAGCTTTAAAACCATGACAAGCTGTATCATTGTGTTATCCGTATCAAATACTGTTTCAGTCATTCTTCCTCCTGACGAAATATGATTATAACAAATTATTCATGGCTTTTATCGATGAATTCCAAATAATTATGTGATCCACATCATTTCATGAAAATATGCTCTGATTTTACAACAAAAAAAGTCACCGCAGTGACTTATCCCAAAGCAATGATGAATCCGATCACAGCAAACAGTGCTTCCACGATCCAGAACATTCTGACGATATTGACTTCTCTCATGCCTTTTATGCGGAATGCATAATGGATCGGTGTATAGATGAATACACGTTTATGGAATGTACGTACGGAAATCTGCTGAATCAATACGCACACCGTTTCAATCACAGGAATTCCGGCAATGAATATCAGGGCGATTTCTTCCTTCATGACCATTGCCAGTGCAGCAAGAATTCCACCTAATGCAAGGGATCCGGTATCCCCCATGAATACACGGGCCGGTTTTTTATTGAAATGCAGATAACCAAGAAGAGCTCCGATCAGACAAAGAATCAGAAGAACAAGATTGAATTCCTGACGCATCCATGCCAGTATTGCAAATGGGATCAGAGCAATCAGTGTGACTCCTGCCGCCAGTCCATCCATCCCATCCGTCAGATTGACCGCATTGGAAGAACCGGAAAACATGAATAATGCCAGAATCGCATAACGCCAACCAAGATTCACCGACAGATGCGTAAATGGAATCGTGATCGACAGATCGCTTTTGCGATACAGCAGGAAAACCAGTACAGCCAGAACCACCTGCATCATAAACTTTTGTCCTGGTTTTAGACCATCGTTGTTTTTTCTGACCGCAATCAGCCAGTCATCCAAAAATCCGATCAGCCCGTATCCGACAAAGGCAACAGCTGTAATCAGATATTTTTCATCTGCCAGTACATTGACACCGGATAAAAGTGATGCCAGCAAAGATACAATAACCGGTACAACAATAAACAGAATCCCACCCATAATCGGTGTACCTGCTTTTTTCTGATCATCTTCCAGTGCATATTCACTGACTGTCTGTTTCAGTGACAGTTTTTTCAGATATTCAATCAGTTCCGGCATTGCCATCAGCACAAGGCCAAGGCTCATCAGAAAACAGCCTGCCAGCTGCAGTATATTACTCATAATCTTTTTACCTCATATTCCATATTATAAGATTGTCAGTTTCCAAAGACAACCTGGATCACTGTTCCCTTTGTAACGGTTGTACCTGCAGGAACAGACTGAGATGTTACCACACCTTCCCCACTGAGTTCAAATCCAAAGCCCGTAATCGACCATAGGGCAGCCACATCCTTTCGTGTCCACCCGGTAAGATCGGGCATTTCAAAAGAATTGGAATCCGTCAGAAGGAATACACGATCGCCTGAAGTCAATGTATCTGAAGTTTTCGGATACTGATCAATGACATTGTTTCCTCCACCAAGAACAATCAGCTGTGTATTGGAACCATCCAGCTGATTTTTGGCGTATTCCACAGTATGATTCAGTAAGGATGGCATGGATGTTTCCACAAGTTCCACATCGGCGTTTTCATCCGTTGTTACAACCGCAACACTGGAATCGTCCTGGCTGAATCCATATACCTGTGCAATCTTACGCAGAAGCGATTTCTGCGGTTCTGTATATGTTGCCATCTCAACGGTATAGACTGCATCAAATGCATAATAGACAAGAACCTTCGGATCATCGGCTGGCATGGCGAGCATGACAGAAGCAATGTTTCTTCCTGACTCATATTTTCCATCATTACCAGCCACTTCCGCTGTACCTGTCTTACCGATCAGTTCACATTCCGGGATTTTAAAGAAACGCGCAGCACCATCAGACCGATTGACAACTTCATACAGAATAGACTGTATCTTTTTAGCAGATTCTTCTGTGATCGGATTACCAGTTGCTTCGGTTTCCGCCTGATAAATGACATTGGAGCTGTCGTATGGATCACGGATCGATTCAACAAAATAAGGCTTGACCATGGTTCCATCGGAAAAGATGGCAGAATATGCCTGAAACATCTGCAGCATGGTTACCGTACTTCCCTGTCCATATGATAAGGAAAGCTTATCCGCAGGCCATGTAAACTGTTTGATGCCTTCACTTTCCGGTAATCCATCGATATCGACTTTCTGAAAGAAGCCGAAATCATCCAGATACTGTTCATAGATTGCCGGTGTGATGACTTCTGTTTCAATTGTCGCAGCAACGCTGTTCAACGAGTAAACAAGACCATCGTCCAATGTTACTGTACCCCATTTTTTCCTGTTGGCATTGTAGATACATGCTCCCATCGCATTATCCTGCGATGTTTTGGATGGATTATTATCTGCATCTGATGTCCAGCAGAATTCATTACCATCCGCCAGCGCACTTCCATCATACTTGCCTTCATTAATGGCAGCAGCCCAGACAAAGGTTTTCATCGTTGAACCAGGTTCATAGGCTGATTGCGAACCGATGTTATTGTAGTTGGTAATGTTTTCAAGGCTGTTAGGATCAAAGGAAGGAGACTGGCCCCAGGCAACGACTTTCCCTGTATCCAGTTCCATGACACCACCCCACACAGAAGTCGCGTTGAACTTTTCCTCGGTTTCCTTAAAAGCAGTTTCCAGAGCCTGCTGAATGCTGACATCCAATGTCAGATAAACATCGTTTCCATTCACTGCAGACACATTTTCTTCTTTCATTCCCGGCAGCACATATCCGTTTTTATCTACCTGGTAAACTCTTTTTCCATCCTGTCCGCTCAGATAACTGTCCAGATACAGCTCCAGCCCCATCTGGCCGACGGTAGATCCACTTTCATCTGCGATCGCATAACCGATCAGATTGGATGCAAATGTGTGATTGGGATAAAGGCGCTGAATGGAATCAGTAAATTCAATTCCTGGAAGCTGAAGAGCTTCAATTTCATCCTTTGTGTTTTTGGATAGATTTCTTCCTGCATTGCCAAGTTCAGTCTGATAGACATCCTGATTTAATAAAGCCAGAACCTTGTCATAGTCAATCATAAGAATCTTCGATAATGCGGAAGCAGTTGTTTCCTTATCCTTGACATATGAGATTTCACCATCAATCGATGGTCTGCTTTCATCCAGAATGCAGACGATATTGTATGTTCTTGTATCCTGGGCAATAACGTTTCCATTTCGATCATACAGATTTCCGCGCATTGCTTTCGTATAATCCACGACAGTATTGGAACTGTCCACATACAGGTTCAGATCCGTACCGGAGTTTGGATGAGTCTTACCGATCGCAACGCAAAAAACATCGGTAACTAACAACATGATTGTCACCAATGTTACGATCATGATCGTGGATACGGTCTTCGGTTTTCTTCTGATTCTTTTTCTGTTTTTATTCATGTATCACTCTTTCCCGGTTGTATCGGTGATCGTGATAATGGAATCCTGATTCCGTTTCATACCATTGCTTGCCGCAATTCCTTCCACACGGTCACTTGAGCTGAGTGTTTCGATATCAACCTGCAGTGCATCATTCTGTGCCTGCATTGTCACAATATCACTGCTGATGGACTGTGTCCTTGTGGAAAGCGAGTTGTTGTAACTGCGCAGAAAAATAGCACTGAACAGATACAGTATAGCTGAAAAAAGAAATAATGCTGTGCTTAATTTCAGAATGTTGATTCTTCTTTTTGGTTTTCTGTTTCTGACAGTGCTTCTGTTCATACGTTTTAATCCTTTATTTTCATAATGCCTCGCAGCTTGGCAGAATGAGATCTGTGATTGTCATCCAGTTCTTCATCACCTGCAAGTACGGGCTTTCTGTTAATCAATTGGAAGGAGGCCTGCTCCATCTGTTCAGCTTTTACGGGTAGTTTCGGCTCAACAAACGGAGCAGAGGAATAATCTTTAAATGTGTTTTTGACAATTCTGTCTTCCAGGGAGTGGAATGTGATGACTGCACATCTGCCGCCTTCATTCAGCAGATCCAGTGCATCCTGTAATCCTTTTTTCAGCGCGCCGAGTTCATCATTGACTTCAATGCGCAAAGCCTGGAATGTCTGTTTTGCAGGATGTCCTTTCTTACGCAGTTCCTTGGCTGGAAGTGCGCTTTTGATGACATCCACAAGCTGGAATGTCGTGTCGATAGGTGCTTCTGCACGTCTTGCGATAATGGCGGATGCGATTGCGGAAGCATAGCGTTCTTCTCCATATTCTTTCAGAACACGGATCAGTTCCCCTTTTTCATAGGTGTTGACTACCATCCAAGCATCTTTTGTCTGACTCTGATCCATGCGCATATCCAGTCTTGCATCAAAGCGATAGGAGAATCCACGTAATGGATCATCGAACTGTGGTGATGATACACCCAGGTCCATCATGATACCATCCACTTTTTCAATTCCCAGACTGTTGAGTTTCTGTTTCATGGAGCCAAAATCACCATGGATCATCGTAATGTGATCCAACCTGTCCTTCAGGTTTTCTTTTGATTCCTGAAGTGCCTGTTCATCTTTATCAAATGCGTACAGATGACCATTCCGCAGTTTTGAGATCAGGTAACCGGCATGACCACCTCTGCCAAGAGTCCCATCAACGTAGATCCCATCCGGTTTTACATCCAGCATATCGACTGTTTCATGTAATAATACCGATACATGTTTCATGACAGCATCTCCGTCAGGCTTTCAGCCAGTTCTTCAAAATTTCCATCCGTTTCTTCATCAAAAGCATCGTATGCTTCCGCCGGCCAGATCTCAAAATGGTCGGAAACACCGACAATGACACATGCTTTGTCAATGCCGATGTCTTTGATCAGAAACTGAGGTAACAGGATTCTTCCCTGCTGGTCAATCGGACATGTATCCGCTTTACCTGTAATGCGGCGTACATATGCACGTGCCGCCTTATTTGTTTTTGGAAGCCTGTTCAGTTTGGCAACCATTTCGTTCCATTCTGTTTCTGCATATGCTGCCAGGCAGCCATCCATCCACTCAGTCACGTAAACGGTTGTAGAAAGCTGGTCACGGAATTTGGAAGGCACGATCAGTCTGTTTTTTGAATCCAGATTGTGTCTGTATTCACCCATGAACATGACCATGTGACACTTCCTCCCACTTTCCAACACTTTCTACCACAATTCTACCAATATCAGGTGATTCACGCAAGAAAAAAGACAAAAAAAGAGACATATTCCTATGAACATGTCTCTCAAATCCAATTTTCTGATTACTCAGATACTGCAGGAGCAGCACTCTTTGCAGCACTGCCTACATTACCGCAGTTAGGGCAAGCATGATGAGGAAGCTTCATCTCGCCACATACCGGACACTTTACCAGTGTTGGAGCAGTGAGCTTGTAATGAGTTCTTCTCTTGTCTCTTCTTGTCTTGGATGTTCTTCTCTGCTGTACAGCCATTATCTAGCACCTCCTACTATTTATCTTTGAATTCCATGAGTTTTGCCAGACGCGGATCAATCTGCTCCGATCTGCTCTTCTCATATTCAGCCTCCGTATATACCTTCCAGCCGTCACCTTCAGGCAGATCATCTTCAGCTGCATCCGTCACCTCTAACGGTACTTCTAGCAGGATATCCTCTATCACTGCAGGAAGAAGGTCGATGACTTCATCCGTAACGATACGCGCACCGTCTTCATCCGTATCACCGAATACAAAGACTTCATCGCTGTCTGTCTCAAATGAAACCTCAATCTCTTCATCCGTAATGCTGTCAGGAACGATCATAGTACCCGCAACGTTCAGCTGACAATAGAAGCGATCGTTTTCATCATCGAGATAGCCACTGCCCCAGATCTGTACGTCTTTCACACCGTGAATGAGTACCATTCCAGCAAATACATCGTCACTGATTTCGACATCTTCTTCAAAGTCGATGTGTCCTGAACCTTTTAAAAGTTCTGTTCTCGTCCATCTCATGGCAGTCCTCTTGCTCGTTAACGCTAATAAATTATACCAAGAAGTTTATCAAAGTCAACGAAAAGCCGATGATATGCGCAATTCTTTTCATCGGCTTTTCTCACCTGTTCAGATGTGTGCATCAATCCAGTCTGTAATATCCTGCCAGACTGTCATTTTCTCTGTTTCATTCAGAATTTCATGGCGCATATGCGGATATGCATGTGCCTCTACATTCATGTAGCCTGCACGCACCAGAGTATTCAGTGAATCCGATACGCCTTTAACTCCACCAGTACAAGGATCATCTTCACCAGTGAGAATCACAATCGGCAGATCCGGTTTTGATACTTTATAGGCAGATACATCATGCATACGGATGACCAGTTCAAAAAGATCTCCATAGCCCTGCACAGTAAATGGCACACCACATTTTTCATCTGCAAGATATGCATCAACATTATCCGTATCATAACTGAGCCAATCTGCTTCTGTTCTTGGATTCTCTACAGATCTGTTGAAAGATCCGGTTGACATGTCATCCAGCAGCTTTGAATGTCCCTTCTTTCCCTTCTGCATGGCAATGATCTTGACAAGCACTTTTCCAGCCGGAGCTCCTGGCTGATAACATGGCGCTCCAGAAAGAATCATTCCATCAATCAGATCACTGTATTTCTGCAGAAAATTACGGGCAATCATTGAGCCCATGGAGTGACCAAGGCAAAACAACGGAACATTCGGAAACGCTTTCTTTGTTTCTGTTGCCGCATCTACCGCAGAGAGGATCAGCCGACGATACCCGTCCGTTTCACCAAACCAGCCCATATCTTCCTTTGGAATATCGCCATGACCTGGCAGATCATAGATCAGAACACCGATTTCATGATCGCAAAGATATTGTGCAAATGGGACATATCTTTCTTTGTGTTCCTCCATGCCATGGATGATGAATACGGAGGCTTTCGGATGCTGTGGTCTGTAAATTCGATAAGCGGTTTTCATAAATAATCATCCTCCTTCTGTCACTTATATTGTATCATTATTTCTGCCGTTAACCGGCATCAGCAATAGAACAATATGAATGATATGAGTAGAAAAACGTGTGGAATCATATGCGAATACAATCCGTTTCATAACGGACACCAGTATCAGATCAGCCAGGCAAGGCTTCAATCAAAGGCAGATATCATGATCGGAGTCATGTCCGGTACTTTTGTACAGCGTGGTGAGCCCGCTATTATCGACAAGTGGAAAAGAGCAGAAGCTGCCATCCGAGGTGGCCTTGATATCGTCTTTGAACTGCCTTTACCTTATGCGATTCAATCCGCTTCAGCCTTTGCTCATGGAGGTGTGCAGGCATTAAAGCTTGCCGGATGTGACTTCATCAGTTTCGGCAGTGAATGCGGCAATCTTGAAAACCTGAAGGAAATTGCGGAAACATCCATCAATCCGGATCACTTAAAGGAAATGATGAAGGATGGGTTGTCCTATCCAAAAGCATATTCTCTTCTGACTTCCAGCATGGCACCTAATGACATTCTTGCGGTATCCTATCTGAAGGAAATCGCAAATACAGCCATGAAACCTGTTCTGATTGAAAGAATCGGCAGTTATCATGATGAAACCATCCATGAACTTGCCAGTGCTACTGCTATCCGCAAAGCACTTGTCAATCAGGAAAGTCTGCAGAATACAACACCGATGGAATCACAGCTGAAAAAGTGGCATGTCACAATGGATCAGTTCTATCCATACATCCGCACATCCCTTCTGATGACACCATCTTCTGTACCGTCTTCTTATTTCATGTTTTCCGAAGGAATTGAGAATCACCTGATCCATGCTGCACAAAACTGTTCGTCATGGGATGCATTCCTTTTGCAGGCAACTACATACCGCTACACATCTTCCCGAATCAGAAGATGTCTTGTTGCGATGATGCTGCAGATCACAAAACAGCAGATCGCTTCTCTTCCTGAAATGAATACACTGCGTGTACTTGCCTTCAATGATAACGGAAGACAATGGATGCACGACCATAAGAAAGATATACCGATTGCTTCCAGATTTTCCTCAGTTCCAAAGCCATGGCGTGATATTGAGATGAAGGCGGCCTATCTGTATGCTTCTGTATTACCGGAAGAAATCAGGAATCAGCTCATCAAAGATGAAATCACAGGAGCTCGATATATCCGTTAGCAGGATCTTATGATCCTGTTTTTACTTGCATTATTATTCTACAGATGTAGAATATAGTTGTACTACAAATGTAGAGGAGTGCTTATGAATCACCTTGCAAAACTTCCGGATGGAGAACTGCAGATCATGCAGGCTCTATGGAAATGCAGTATACCTTCAGAAAAAGAAGATATCATCGCTCAACTGGATCGGAAAGAACCGATCGCTGTGACGACACTGCTGACCGTGCTTTCAAGGCTTGCCGATAAAGGTTATATCAGGATTGAAAAACATGGGCGCAGAAGCTGTTATATTCCATGCATCACACAGCAGGAATATGCATCCATGCAGAGCAGATCCCTGTTTCAACAGCTGTGCGAAGGAAGGATCTCACTGTTTGCCAACGCTTTATGCGACAGTGGCATCTCCTATGAAGATCTGCAGGAGCTTGCTGAAATGATCCATAACAGAAAGAGAAGTGATCATGATGAATGAACTCAGCTTATTGATGATCTTGGGCTTTACATATCTGATCACATGGTCCATCTATCATGCTGAAAGAATAACAGAAAACAAGCAGCGTGGCCTGATCTATGATTCCAATATTCTGTCATACAGTCTGCCGTTCTGTATTCTGGCATTTGCTTTACTTGCCATCCTGTTTTATCCAAGGATGTCCGCAGATCTGTTAATTCAGGTATGTACGAATATCTTTATTTCCATTATCTTTTATTACCTGGTGTTGATAATACTGTTACCGATGATACGAAAAAAACTGACAGTAACTTCCATCGTGAGTCTGTGGTCACTGCCAAATCTGCTATACATGACGTTCCATTTCTGTAAGTATATCGAACCTGTCATCATCATCGAAACACCTGGAAAACTGATGTATATCCTGTATGGCATATGGCTGATCGGATTTCTTTGTGTGATGGGATGGGCCATCATCGATCATCTTCGTTATCGATCTGTAATCCTGAAAGATGCTTGCACGCTACAGGATGAAATGATTCTTTCCATGATACAGGAAATCAGACAGGAACTGAATCTGAAAAACAGACAGCCTCAAGCTGTTATATCCCCTTCTGCATCAACCCCATGTTCCATCGGGCTGTTACCATGGAAAACAGTTCTTGTATTACCACAGAAACAGTACTCACAACAGCAGATCAGACTGATTCTGATGCATGAACTGATCCATCTTTCCCGTCGTGATCAGTATGTCAGATTCTCACTTGTATTCATGTGTGCAATCTGCTGGTTTAACCCCTTCATGTGGAAAGCAATGAAGAAAAGTGCGGAAGATCTGGAAAGAAGCTGTGATGAACAGGTTCTTTCAGGAATGAGCGAACAGGATCGAACTGTGTATGCCAATCTGATTCTGGATACTGCATGTAATAATCATGGATTTACGACATGTCTTTCCAGCTCAGCTGAAAGCCTGAAATACAGACTGCGTTCCATGATTGACCCACCACATACACACAGTGGTGCATTGCTATGTGGAGTTGTATTCTTCTGTCTGATGCTGTTAAGCAGTATTGTAAACATCACCTATGATCCAAAACCTTTTTCTCAAGTGTTATTACAGGACAGTTCCAATCAACAAGTACAGGTGACAGATTGTTATGACATCAACGCTGAACACACTTTGACGATCAGGGATCCGGATGGAATGGCTGAATACCTGCAATCCATGGTACTGTCCAAAACCGCAAGAGAACCACAGTACGATTCCAAACATCATTTCGTTATTGCTCTACATACGGATCAAGCGGATTACTGGATTAATCTGGAAGATGATTCCATCCGTTACTATGACAACACACTGAATCTTTCCATGCAGTACCATGTCAATGGAGGGATTGACTGGGATTATCTGATGGCGATTACGGAAACTGCCGAATAACAAAAACTGACCGCATAATGGTCAGTTTTCATTTACAGAAGCTGCTGGTACTGTTCTTCTTTGAATCCGAAGAACACGTGCTGTTCATCAATCGCAATCGGACGTTTGACAAGCATACCATCCGTGGAAAGAAGACGCAGTGCTTCTTCTTCACTCATGGATGGAATCTTCTCCTTCAGATTCATTTCCTTATACAACCTTCCACTTGTATTGAATAGTTTACGGATCGGAAGACCACTTCTTTCATACCATTCCTTCAACTCTTCATATGATGGATTGTCTTTGGAAATATCCCTGTAGTCATAGGATTTTCCTTTTTCCTTTAACCATGCCTCTGCCTTTTTACAGGTGCCACACTTTGGATAACAGATCAGTTTCATATTATTCTCCCGTAAAATCAAAGATATTCAGACCGGTATGACCGATGTCATCACTCTTTCTGCCGACATTTCCATCCAGAACTGTTACAAAAAGTTCACATGTACCGGAAATCACACAGGCATTCAGATGGCCGCCAAATGCGTTCTGTGATTCATCCGCAACTGTAATATGGACATGCAGATATGGCTTGCCATCCTTACGGGTCATATTACCAGTCAGATTTGTAATTTCAAATGCACCATCCAGGTCTTTGACATGATATTTCTGCTGTGCAACATCATAACATCCCATTGTCAGATGATCTGCAGCCCCAAGTCCATACAGGTGTGCCAGTCTGATCTGTTCTTTTTCAGCAAGCTCAGTCAGCTTCGCCATGACTTCTTCTCCTCTGTCCATACGTACTACGTATGTATTACCGTATCTGATATATTCCATGATTCTCTCCTTTGCTGTCTTCCATTTTATCATGAACACATCCTGGTTGTCTGTTCATCCGCTTCTTTATACAATGGATACAGAAGGAGTCGACATAAAAAATATATCAATCTGTCCATGGCATATGCCATTGCTGCTCTTGTGGGTGTGTATTTTATCGAGAATTTAGGATCTGTCATGAATCAAACTATTTATTCGGACGGATAATATAATTCCAATT
>CAMCSA010000002.1 GCA_945877405.1 uncultured Erysipelotrichaceae bacterium
TGCCGGGTAATCTGGAAGAACTTAGCTGTTCTTCCTTTTTTTGTGTTTGTTTTAGGATATTGTCATTTTGACTATTTTAGATATTGTCAAAATGACTATAAGTTGTATAATTAACCATAACTTATCAGGTAAGTTATAGGGGGATTAATATTTATGAATTCTTTTAAGGAATTTCTGAAAAGAAAAAACATTGAGATATCAGTTAACAGATATCTTGTTGGTGCTTTATCCGCGATGGCACAAGGTCTGTTCTGTTCACTGTTGATCGGTACCATCATCAATACAGTCGGTACACAGTTCCATATCGGTTTTCTGACTGAAACTGTTGCGACAATTTCTGGCATTGAATACACTGTAGGTAGCCTTGCTTCAGCAATGAGCGGACCGGCGATGGCATGTGCGATTGGCTATGCACTGAAATGTCCACCTCTTGTTCTGTTTTCTTTAATTACTGTAGGTTTTGCATCTAATGCATTAGGAGGTGCTGGTGGACCTCTTGCTGTTCTTTTCGTAGCAATTATTGCTTCTGAATTTGGTAAGGCAGTATCCAAAGAGACAAAGATTGATATCCTTGTCACTCCACTGGTAACGATTGCAGTTGGAATTTCATTGAGTGCCCTTCTTGCTCCTTCCATTGGGAAAATTGCCTTACAGTGTGGTGCAATCATCATGTGGGCTACAGAACAGCAGCCATTCATTATGGGAATGATTGTATCTGTAGTGGTAGGAATACTTCTGACTCTGCCTGTTTCTTCTGCTGCAATCTGTGCTGCTTTATCTCTGACAGGACTTGCTGGAGGAGCGGCGGTGGCTGGCTGCTGTGCACAGATGGTTGGTTTTGCCGTGATGTCATTTAAGGAAAATGGTGTAGGTGGTCTTATTTCCCAGGGAATCGGAACATCCATGTTGCAGATGGGAAATATTATCAAGAATCCGAAAATATGGATTGCACCGATTTTAACAAGTGCTCTTACAGGCCCTCTTGCGACTTGTGTATTCAAAATGCAGATGAATGGTACTCCAGTCTCAAGTGGCATGGGGACTTGTGGATTTGTCGGTCAGATTGGTGTATACAGTGGATGGGTAAATGATGTTGCCAATGGTACAAAATCAGCAATCACATCCATGGACTGGATTGGTCTTGTATTGATCTGTTTCATACTTCCTGCCGTTTTGTGTCCGCTCATCAACATAGGTTGGTGGAAACTCGGTTGGGTAAAAGATGGAGATATGAAGCTCGACTGACAGCTTACAGGATGCTTCGGCACCCTGTTTTCTTTTTCATCATCACCTGTTTTTCACATCTTGTGTGGTAGAATGTAGCGGCTTAAGAAATGTAATAAAGCGAAATGTATATAAGTATACTGATTTCGTAAATCAGATAAGATAGAAAACGACATGGATTCATCCGAGAAAGGAAGTGAAGGAAATGCACGCAGAAAAGGATCTGAATAAAAGTAACAAAAAACGGAAAAACGTATTTCGTCGGATCGGTAGAAAGAATGAAGATGAAAAGATCAACACAGATGGCGTTGCAGGCAGACACTATGGTCTTTTGACTTCTTTCTTCACACTTCTGATTTCTGTTTTGGGTATCTTTCTATCACTAACGGTACGATGGCTGTTTGATACATGGCCAAAACTGCAGATGGATGAACTTGTGTATCAGCTGTCTGTCTCTTTTCAGGGAACTGGCGGAGGAATGGTACAGAAGTTTGTTTTCTCTGTCATTTTACCAGGCTTACTGTGTCTGATTATGATTGTAATTCTTCTGATTCTGATGACCTATTCCGGGGAAATAATCAGAAGAATCGGGAAACTGTGTATGACTGCAGTGGCTGTGGTTTCTATCATCATCAGCACCACAATATTCTGCAGACATATGGATGTTTTGACATATTTAAATAATCAGATGAAAGGTTCAGAATTCATAGAAAATAACTATGTGGATCCATCTACTGTAAATCTTGTATTTCCTGAAAAGAAAAGAAACTTGATCATGATCTATCTGGAATCTGTTGAAACAACCTTCTCATCTGTATCTTCTGGCGGTGCGTTTGAAACAGATGTGATTCCGGAACTGACTGAAATTTCTCTTTCTAATGAGAGTTTCTCCGGTGATTCTAAATTATTGAATGGTGGTGTTTCATTGCCGGGCACTACCTGGACGATGGGTGGCCTGTTTGCGGCAACTGCCGGACTGCCATTACAGATCAGTATATCGGATAATCAGATGGACAGTCAGTCTTCCTTCTTTCCATCTATCACAACATTAGGGGATATTCTGTATGATGCAGGATATACTTCAGTTTTTGAATGTGGATCAGATGCGGTATTTGGGGGAAGGCAACTGTATTTTAAAACACACGGTAATTATGATATCCATGATCTGAATTACTATAAAGCACAGGATATCCTTGCAGAAGACTATTATGTATGGTGGGGCTATGAAGATCAGAAGTTGTTTACCTATGCCAAAGAGGAACTAAGCCAGCTTGCTGATCAGGGGCAACCCTTCAACTATACGATGCTGACGGTAGATACACATTTTGAAGATGGTTATATCTGTGATTTATGTAAGGATGAATATGGAGAGCAGTATGCCGATGCCATGGCCTGTTCTTCCCGTCAGGTCAGCGAATTCATATCCTGGATTCAAAACCAGGACTGGTATGAAAATACTACGATTGTTCTTACCGGTGATCATCCGACAATGGATTCTGATTTCTGTAATGATATTGACACAGATTATCAAAGAAGAGTCTATACGGCATATATCAATGCTGCTCCAACAGAAAACAACAGTAAGGGTATGCGCAGTTACACAACCTTTGATACATTCCCGACTGTTCTTTCTTCCCTTGGGGTAAGGATTGAAGGAAACAGACTTGGACTTGGTACGGATCTGTTTTCCGGAGATGAAACACTTCTGGAAAAGTCAGATATACTTTCATTATCCGCAGAATTATCAAAGAGTTCAGACTTCATGAAAGAAAAAGCAAGCCTGCAGCTAGATACAGACGCTCTGATCAATCGCGATGGTATTTCTCCAGGAGGTCAGGTCAGCCTGTTATCATATGATGAAACGACTGGAGAAGCCGTATATGAGGTGGATAACATATTCTATCTTTCCGGTGATATCATGCAGATGCGTTTATATGCAGATTCTGGCGATCAGAAATTGAGTGAAGGCATCATGGAATACGATGGGTGTGGCAGATATACAGGTTCACTCATCATACCGGAAGAGTATATGGATGATGTGACAGTCAGAATCGAAACAGATGTGCAAAGGGAGAACGGGACAGAAACAGTCAATATCTTCGATTGGACTGGTAATGTATATCTCAGTGGGGCATCAGGCAATTCTTTCGATCAGATGTTAAAAGGAATCGAATCGATTGATCTGTCACGATATACTGTTTTCATGAGTGTCCAGTCTCAGGCATCGGGTAAAATCAGTGATGAAGAGAAAGAGATTCTTGATCAACTTGGAATAAGCAATCTGATTTCTGCAGATCAGCCGGCGGCTTATGCAGTCCTGAGTGAAGATGGTGAAAAGACTGGAAATGGAAAAGACTATGTCAGAGAGAATGGTACTTTGAAAAATGGTGTTCCTTTTGTCATTTCATCATCCTCAAATGAGGAACAGTCATCTTCTATCATTGTCGGATCGGAATTCAATGACTGGTCATTACATGCAAAAGGAATCAATGTAGTGATCTATGATATGGTGAAAGATGAAGTTGTTTTCCAGAAGGCTTACAATACAGCAGATTATGGGCCTGCGTGCAGGATTGCTGTGGAAAAAAACTCTCTGTTTTCCTCACGTTACACGGTTAAAGTAACGGATATTACCGGTGCCAATACGGTCAGTCGTGTGCTTGTGCGGATCTATGACACAAGTGACTCATCGTATGTACAGGAGCAGTACATGAATCTGAATTTTGATCATGAATACGAAACGCAGATTGATCTGAAAGGTCATCGCAAAGAAAATATCGTGATTCATGTCTATGTGGAGGATACGGATTTCAGATATCATTTCGCTGGCAGTTCCACAATTAGACAACAGAATGCATCATCTTCATAAAAAAGCGGTTTCATTAAGAAATCTGAAATGGTTCCATGAAATGAAACAGATAATCTGTGCATAAGTATGGACTGCTCAACAGGAATGACTATAATAACAGTGCATCAGCCCTGTTGCCAAATGATGCATGATGCAAAAGCAGAGATGTATTTCTCTGTTTTTGTTTGGAAAAATGCATGTAAATCCATTATCATGGAATCAGTAATCATGAGGTAAATCATATGAGCAGATATCTTGTATTTGACTGGGGCGGAACATTCATGAAGTATGCCCTGATGGATGAGGAAGCTGATATTCTCGAAAAGGGCAAAGTCGTCAGTCCTGGAAAAAAGGATACGGAAGAATCATTCTTTGCGGTAATTGATACGATTGTAGAAAAATATCCTGGCATCGATGGGATCGCAATCTCTTCTCCTGGCATTATTGACAGCACAGAAGGAATCATTGATGTAGTAGGTGTATTCCCATATCTGCAGAAACTTCCATTAACACAGCTTTTTGAAAACCGCTATGGAATCAGAACTTCCATTGAAAATGATGGGAAAGCTGCAGCACTGGCAGAAGTGTGGAAAGGAAATCTTTCTGATGTGAAAGATGGAGCTGTTTTTCTGATCGGTACGTCAATTGGTGGTGGAATCGTTTTGGATGGAAAACTGAGAAGAGGCAAGGATTTCTTTGCGGGTGAATACTCCTCCATGTGTGTCAATATTGCACAACCATCATCTGCATCCAGTTATGTGGCACAGCTTGGCACATCCGGGCTGATTGAAAAAGTCATGGGTTATATGGAACTGGATGAAAAGATTGATGGTGAACAGGCTTTTGCTTTCATCAATGCAGGAGAACCGAACGCTTTAAAGGCATTAAAGAAATACACAGATGATCTGGCAATTACCATCTTCAGCATCAATGTTCTTCTTGATGTGGAAAAAACGGTCATTGGTGGTGGTATTTCTCAGCAGCCGATTCTTCTGGAATACCTGAAACAGTCCATTCAGGATATCAGAACATATCATCCTGATTTCCTTGGTGGTATCAATCTTCCATTACCAGAGGTCGATACATGCAGATTCTATAATGATGCCAATCTGATTGGTGCTTTATATCATTTCCTTTACGAATATCATAAATAGAGCTCATAACAGAACCATCGTTTTTCAAAATCGGTGAGATGGTCCATGGTTCTAAATGTATCGGTGAACAGTTTTTTCTGATATGTTTTCCAATCTGTCTGGTACTGCAAGAGCATGGATTCCTGTTTATGTAGGAAATCTTCACATAATGAAAAAATCGGGATCACGGATGGATCTCGATTTCCTTTTCGTTATGGATGGACCATGCGTAGACTTTGATTTCATGGTCAGGCCAGATGGTTTGTGCAGCTTTGCGGTAGGCATTGAGCTGGGCATGATATCTGGTATGAATATCACCAATTGTGGCATGATCTGTTTTGAAGTCGATAATCATGACTTCATGATCATTCCAGGCAACAAAGTCCATGGAACCAGTTGTTCTTTCTGTATCAGTTGTGATATAGAATGGAAATTCCTTTTCAATCTGCATTGTCAATGCCTTCTGATACAGATCACAATTGCCAAAGGCAAGAATTCTGCTGATTTCGCTGTGATGAAGATCATATCCTTCCAGCATTGTTTCATCCCACTTTGTATTCGGCAGTTCTTCCATGATTTCATGGATTCTTGTACCGTAGGATTTCGCTTTACGATTGCTGTTGAGATCCAGTGGTGGAAGAGTTGTGACTTCCAGGGAAGATGGGGAAGAAAGGGAAGGCATGCACTCAACATGTGTGTTGAACACAGGCAACTGCTTTGCATAGCGGGCTGGTAAAGGAGAAGCTTTATCCGGATTGATATCAATGACATCTTCTGTTCGGTATAATGCTTCATTTTTTAAAGGAATGTCCATGGCACCAGTGATTCCTTTTCTTGCAAGAAGGAAAGATACATTCAGATCCATCGGTTCAAACGGTTCTTTCAGACAGTCCACAAGATACAGGCTGTGCTCAGCACGGGTTACTGCCACATACAGAAGACGGATGAATTCCTGTACATCTTCCAGGTTGTTCTGATATTCTACAGCCATGCGCGCTATTGTAGGACGCTTGGCACGATATGGCAGTGTCAGATGAGAAATGCCAAGCTTTAATGTGTCATTGACCATGACAGCACTTCCTGCATCATTGAATCTGTTTGTGGAAGTACCCCACAGGAATACGATTTTATACTGCAGTCCTTTTGACTGATGAATGGTTGTTGCGATGACCGCATCATCATCCTTACCTCTTGCCATGGCTTCTGAACTCTTTTCATCCTGTCCTGACTCCATGATTTCCAGAAACGTCAGGAGTGAATCATATTTTCCATTGACAGCCTTTTCAAACAGAAAATCAAAATTTGCCTGATCTTTTGAAGAGAGATGAATGTAATAATCGTTGGTGCGCGCTATTTCACTCAGCATGGATGGAATATCCTGATGATCTGCGATGTTTCTCAGTTTCTGCAGTGTTTTCAGCAGTTCGCTGTTTTCAGCACGGATTCCTTTGAGAATGGAACCATATTGAATTTTCAGCTGTGCAAGCTGTTCATCTGTATACCCTGCAAAAGGGGATGTCGCTACAGCAAGCATGTGCAGTTCATCATCTTCATCCAGCATGACATGAACCATCGAAAGGATAGTCAGTGCTACGCTGGACTGGAAGAAGCCATCTCTGCCATCAATGTCATAAGGAATGTTGTAGTGTTCAAAACTCAGACGGATCGGATTTTTATCGGCGTGAGATCTGACCAGCACAGCAAAATCCGAAAAATGCAGAGATGGATCCTCTTTCATCAAGGAAAGGATCTTTGCGGAGATCCAGTCAGCTTTGGCACGCTTTGGATCAAAGTCCGGATCTTTCTGTTTTTCAATACATGCAAAGACAACAGGGCGCAGATGATCTTCCATCTGTGCAGCATTGTTTTCTCCGATGGATACGGCATCCAGTTGTGTGTATGTATCCTGACATCCATTAATATTCATGACTTTTGAAAACAGGAGATTGGTGAAAGTGACAATGCTGTCCTTGGAACGGTAGTTATGTCGTAAAGTGATCTGTTTTGTGTTAGGGTCATGCATCAAAGAGCGCATCAGTTCCGGCTTTGCCTGACGGAAACGGTAGATGGACTGTTTGACATCACCGACACGGAATACATTATGACCATTGGAAATACATGTGATGATGGCATTCTGAAGCTCTGATGTATCCTGGAATTCATCTACAAGTATTTCATCAAGACTGTTTCGGATGATCGATGCTACAGAGCCGTTATTCTTCTGCAGAATCTGATAGGCAAAACGCTCCATGTCTGTAAAATCCATGCATGCATTTTCCTTTTTGATTGTACAGAATGTTTTCCAGGTCTGTCGGGCAGTTTCGACAAGAAGGCTGACAGGATGGCTCATGTCATTGTGATCGGATATCAGGAGTTCCATCGGATACGCTTTCTCCAGCAGATCCTTTTTTGCATCTTCAACTTTTCTGCGCAGACTGGAATACGGTCCGTTAGCGGTACAAGGAGAAGTTTTATGCATGGCAAGTGTCTGAAGGCTTGAGCGATAACTCTCATATCTTCCAGTCTTCAGATGATTCATGCAGTTGGTGATCATGTTTTCTTCTTCGATCAGAGTTTCCTGCTTTACTTTTTTTTCAGTCTGGGACAGCACTTTCATTCTTACTGTTTCAGCAAGCATGTTCTCAAGCTGTGAAATCAGAGAAGAAAGGAAAGCATCCCGTAGCGATGGATGGAGTTGTTGAAAGGAACTGATCGGGGCATACATTGCCACTGCATCTGCATACCAGCTGTCTGGATCCATACCAGCCTGGGCGGTATTGTTGATGGAAGTAACAGCTTCATACAGAGTATCCGTGTTTTCAGGACGGGCAGAAAACAGATCCAGAAGGGTTCTGGCATCCTGTGGCTGTGTTTCAATCAGCTGGGACAGGACAAGATCAAATGCCTGTCTGCGGTAAAGGCCGGATGTTCCTTCATCCAGGATGTTGCCTGTTGTTTTAGGATCAAGTCCGATCGTTGAATAGTATTTCCTGATGATTTTCAGGCAATAGGAGTCGATGGTTGTGATATCTGCACTGGTCAGACCTGCAAGCTGCTGTGCCAGAAAAAGGCGGTCTTCTTCCTTGTCTGCCCGGGCATATTCTTCATTGAGTCTTCCGGCAAGTCGCTTTTTCATTTCTTCTGCGGCAGCCTGGGTAAATGTCATGGCAACGATTCTGGAAATACTGATGCGATCTGTGACGGTGCGTTTGGTCAGTCTTTCGACTAATACGCCGGTTTTGCCTGCACCTGCAGAAGCAGATACAAGGACATTAGAGCCGAGTGTTTCGATTGCTTCCAGCTGCTCTTTATCAAATCTTTTGCCCATACTTACTCCTTCCCAAATGAAAATTTTACATCGTTGAAAACAAGTGGTTTCTGTTTTCTGTATTCGCCATGATAACGGCAGATCGGACGGAAGGAACAGAATCCGCATGCACTTTCATCAGGCGACAGACTGATATCGCCGTTTCTGATACGGGAAAGGAAGATGGAATAGATTTCTTCCATGCATGCTCTGATCAGATCGAAGTCTTTCTGTTTTGTCAGTGTTGCGATATGCGTTCCGTTTTCGTCCAGTTCTGTTGTACGATCTGTGAATGTCCAGCCTTTCAGTGTTCTTTCACGCATCATGCGCTCTTCTTCAGCCTGATCGGAGAAATCCGTTTCACTTACTTCTTTTCTTCCTTTTATCATAGCCGGAACATCATACGTTTCGCTGCGGAAAGAACAGTAATAAACGCCAGCTACTTTGTGGCCAAAGATCTTTTCTGCGATGATGGCATATGTCAGAAGCTGCAGCTGTACACATGCTTTGACCTTTGTTTCAGAAAGAGAATAACCAGTGGATTTATAGTCAATAATCCGCAGGAACTCCTGTCCGTATACGTCAATTCTGTCAATGACACCGGTCAGAATGACACCTTGAATGATCTCTTCACAGAACTTCAGCTCTGTCTGATCCGGTGTAAAGGATGTGCTGTTTTCAAATGACTGCAGGAATTTCATGGTCAGCTGTATGCCTGTTACCAGTCTTTCCTTTGTCATATGCAGCAGCTGTTTCTGTTCAGGGGAAGCTTCTTCCATCAGCTGGAATGTATGATCGACGTAAGAGCGGATCTGAGTCTCATCAATCGAGGCGTAAGCTTTTGAAAAATCCTTTACAGAACGTTCCATGATGGAGTGCTGAATATTACCGATGGCATTTGTGGAAAGGGATCCATAGTCCGGTTTTCTGACTCCTAGTCCATACTGAATAAAACATTGATATGGACATCGGAAATAGTTTTCTACAGATGATATGGAGCCAAAGATTGCCCCATGATCCATAAACAGCTTCTTTGATGTTTCAGGCGTGATGGCATGAGGAGGCTGGATGGCAGGAGCAAGTCTGTCCAGCGACCAAGTTTCCACAATGTTTCCGTAGTTCTGTTCGATTTCCAGTGCCAGCTGTACTTCTCTTCCCTGATAGTCATTTGTATGCCAGGAATAGATCAGTTCTTTTTCTGCAGAAGCTTCAATCCAGGAAAGCTGGTTCATATGCATCCGGTTACGCTCCAGTAAAGAAGGGTATCCATTGAGGGCTTCCATGTATTTTTCATCAAACAGCCCGGTCTGGGTCGGAACACCTGGATAGGATGAACCATCCACACTGACAACATATGTGATTTCAGCTGTGGATACATTGTGAGTCAGATCTGTAACATGGCAGAAATCACTGTTCTGATATGAACCTGTAATCGTAATGGTATCCAGATAATCCGCAAGGAATACAATATCCTGGCGCGTATGTATATATTCATTGACACTGCCGAGGATTTCTCTGATCTGCATGGCAGCCATCAGTTCATTGTGATCGTTCAGATATGGATGAGAAGCCATGATGGAATAACTTGTCTGAATGATTTCCATCATGCCTGCAGATCGATCAAAGCGATCCAGTGCAGGCTGGATCTGTTCCAGATATGCTTTACACTTGTTTTCAAGTGTCTCATACAGTGGACTGGCTGAAGAAAGGATGGTATCTTCCTGGATTTTTTGGACAATGGATATATCGGATACGATCTGGGAAAAATGAGAAAACAGATATTCCTGCACAGGCAGATCCAAAGGTACTGCAAATGCATTGACACGGCATGCCTGCTCAAGATCTTTTACAGATAATGATATGCCATAACGCAACAGTGATGTGAAAATGGCAGGAATATGAACCGGAACCGGTACTTCATCGGCACAGTAAGGAATGCCATACCGTGAAAAAACAGACTGCAGTAAAGGATACTGTGATTCCATGGATGTCAGAATGACATTGCACGGCTTTCCTTTTCTGCATATATCCTGGGCAATGGCTTCCATTTCCTGTCTTGCATTCAATGCATGACGTAAGGAAATCTTTGGATGAACTTCATTGACACCAATGCATGGAACTGTTTTCTTCAAAGATGTATAGATGTCATACAGATATGGTTCTGTAATGAAATGAGGACAGAGGCAGTAATCCTGGTCTTGTGTGATTTCATCCACTCTTTTCTGTATGGAGTCTCTGTTGCCTTTTTCCTCCCATTCCATACAGGAAAGTCCTGTTTCAATGATGCGTGCCAGCTCCTTTTCATTCTCATTCCGTGATGGAAGGGAATCAACCGGTATATCATAGGCGATTACTTTCTGAATAAAAGCGATGATTTCCAGAATAAAAGGGGGATAGATGAACATGTCACGATAGATCGGAAACTCCTCCTGTTTCTGGCTTAATGCCTGTTTCAAAGTAAAAAGAGCAATTTCTGCAGGTGTGGACTTCAGCTTCAGAGCACTGGAAAGAGTCACTGTACGGATCCCTGTGGAAATGCCATGATTGTTACGTGCGTTTTCTGCAAGCAATGCAGTAAACTGATCTTTGGATGCGATGATTTTTTTCATGGAAACATTATAACCCATCACTTCTGTAAATGAATGTGACCATGTCTGGATTTCTTAATGAAATCATAACGGATGATAGTCATCCACACATAAAAAGCTGTGTACTGTGTGCTATAATTGCAGTGTTCGGAGGCTTTTTATGAGAAGACGTGGTGGTAATCCAGGATTTTTATTTTTCTTTTTATTTCTGATCTTTTTTGGAACGGGTGGTTTTTTCCCGCTTCTGATCATACTTGCAGTAGTGCTGTTTGCTGCACTTGGATCAATCAAGGCATCCAATCAGAAAGAAAGCAGCAGAAAAACATACAACAGACACTATACACGCACTTCTTCATCTGACCAGCAGAAGATTTCCAGAATCAATGCTTTTCTGAAGAAGTGGTTTCAGGCAAATCATTCCATTCAGGTCGGAGCAGATCTGGAACTGGTAAAGTCCGGTTCAAACTATGCCAACCTTTCTTCTCTGGAAGTATATAAGGATCATTCCTATCTTTGTTCCATGGCGGAATTCCAGAACCGTTTTCCGGATTCCTATAAGATCATGATTGATACGCTGTATGAGCGTGCCAACCGTGAACTGAATCAGATGGGGGAAGATATTGTGGATGTGGAAGTGACTCCTTCCAGACCAAAACCGAAGGCAGAACCGAAAAGACAGGAACAGCTTTCCATGGCGCAGAAGTTCATCAATGAAATCAATGCCCTGAATACCAACATTCCGGATGATAAGATTTCCAAGGATCTGTATGAAACATGTGCCTATCTGAAACAGATCGATGATCTGTCAAAGAAACTGCCGAATACAAAAGACAAACTGAATAAACTCTATGATCATTATCTTCCGATTCTGATCAAGATTCTGCAGCAGTATGAATCTTTACAGGTGGCCACATCCGATCCTGCCTATGGGGAAACGAAGGAAAAACTTTCCAATACGATTCAGCTGATCAACACAGCCATGAAGAATATCATCTCTTCCATGACTGATCAGGACTTCATCAATCTCAGTGCGGATATTTCCACACTTGAGGCTGTACTGAAAAAAGATGGACTGACGGATCAGGATCAGATGCTGGCGAAATCCATTGAGAAGTGAGTGTTATGAAAGACAGAAGTGATGAAAAAAACCGTCTTTGGAATGAGGTTCTTGGCAAAAAGCGTGCATATGAAAGGAATGAGGAATCATCCGATATTGAGCTGACCATGGATGGCAGCACATATCGTGGTGTTCCGAATGATAAAAGTATTCTGAAAGATGCCAACAGTGCCTTGAATGAACTGATGGGAATTCTTAACAGGCAGCAGGCAGATCTGAAAAAGATGTCAGATGATATTGCAGAAAGTGAACCTGTAAGTGCGGATATGATGAAGGATATGGACTCTTTACAGGAAAGTCTGAAACAGGACTACGATGTGGAAGAAAAGGTGGAGATCAAAGACATTGATCTGCCAAAGGCATTCATGGAGATTGAAGGAGTTCTGAATCAGGAAATCATCGGTCAGAACATGGCAGTATCCGCATTATCCACAGCTGTCCGCAGACCTTTCGTGATGGGATTTGATGAAAACAGAGCAGCAAATGTCATTCTGATCTGTGGAAGTGAAGGAACAGGCAGACATGAAGCAGTTTCCTGCATCGCAAGGGAATGCGCAAAACGGCATATACTCAGAAGTGATCGGGTTTATACCGTGGATATGTCACGCTATACATCCGGTTCTCAGGAACAGGTATTCCTGCAGGATATGTATCAGGTACTGTATGGCGAAGGCCAGATCATCTGCTTCGAAGGATTTGAATCCAGCTTTGCCGGATTCAACCGTATGATCAGTGATCTTGTTACAAAGGGAAGAATCATTCTCAACAGAAGATATGTGCTTTCACAGGGAATTCTTGTGGAAAATCAGACAGGACTTGTCAGGAATGCTGTAGATGCATTATATGCACAGAATAAATACCTTGTATTCGTTACGGATGGAAAGGTATCGGCTGTACAGAATACATTTGGTGCTGATTTCATGTACCACGTGCTTGATACAGTGACATTTGAAAAACTCAGTGATGATTCCATTGTCAGAATCATTGATCTGGAAATGCAGCAGTTCGTCAGCAGATGCAGTGAAAATCTGCATATTAGTGTGACATGCACAGATGATGTAAAAACATGGGTAAAAGATCACTTCGATAAGACTCAGGGCAGAGATGGCATTCATGCGCTCTTCTATGATTTCTATGTGTCTGCTTCTGCAGCTGTGCTGAAAGCAATGCCTGAAAACAATGCTGCAGTACAGGTGAGCCTAAAGGATGGTGTGCCTGTGATTTCACTGTCGGATACACCATTATCCCGCTCCCGTAACAGCGAAGAGGAAATTGAAGCGGTCAACAGAGAGCTGGATGGTATTGTCGGACTGGATGAAGTCAAGAGCTATATCCGTTCTCTGCAGTCTCATATCGCAATGAATGAAAAGAGAAAACAGCAGGGACTCAAGAGTGCATCTGTATCGATGCATATGATCTTTACCGGTAATCCTGGTACTGGTAAGACAACCATAGCCAGACTGATTTCCAGATACATGAAGGCCATTGGTGCCTTATCGCAGGGCCAGCTTGTGGAAGTGACACGTGCAGATCTTGTTGCTCAGTATGTCGGTCAGACAGCACCTCTGACGATGAGTGTCATCCGCAGTGCATTAGGTGGTGTGCTGTTCATTGATGAAGCCTATTCTCTGTATCGAGGAAAAGATGACAGCTTTGGACTTGAAGCAATCGATACACTTGTCAAGGCGATGGAAGATCATAGAGATAATCTGATTGTCATTCTTGCCGGATATAAGAAAGAAATGGCAGGCTTCCTGGAAGCAAACTCAGGTCTGAAATCCAGATTCCCGAATGTGATCAACTTTAAGGATTACACAGGTGAAGAACTTGTACGGATTGCGGATATTCAGGCTTCTTCCAAAGGATATGTCATCGCAGATGATGCCAAGGAAGCATTGCAGTCGTACTTTGATCGCAGACAATCAGAAAATGCAGCGGAAGCAGGCAATGGACGTCTTGCCAGAAACACGATTGAAGAAGCGATTCTGCATCAGTCTTCCCGTATCGTCAAAGAAGAAAATCCGGATCTTTCATTATTGAAAAAGGAAGATTTTGATCTGTCCTGAAAGAAAACAGAAAATGGATGAGATATTGTTTCTCATCCATTTTAATAGATATCCAGATCCTGTCCATTGACAACCGGTCCATCATATCCTGCAGATCTGATTTCCTGCAGGATTTTTTCGTTACGCACTTCCATTTCCTGTTTCAGATCTTTTGTATTGTCCATGATATTCATGTGATAAATCCGATGATATGTGACAAGCAGTTTCGGCTTTGCTTCTTTGGCAATGATCCCAAGATCAGTACTCATCGTATGCACATTTCTGTGATAGATCTGCCATTGTAATGCCCTATTGGAAAGCCCTTGTGTATACTGGCATTCATGCAGAAGAATATCAGTGTTCCTTGCCTTTTCGATCATGATCGGTACAGGGGCGGTATCACCGGAAATGACGATGGTACCATCCTCTGTGATAAACTTGTACGCAACTGACTGCAGTTTTCCATGTTTTACCGTAAAAGCGTTGACTTGTACGTTTTCATCTTTATAAATAATTCCATAGTCTTCTTTGCCAGGTGGCAGTTCTGTTACGTCTGTCTGATAACCGGTCAGATTGGCAGGCTCATCCCCATGGAGCCTCATATCCAGATCCGCACTGTATGCCATTTCGATATGTTCTGACATGTCAGACAGTCCTTTTGGTCCAAACAGCTGTAATGGTTTTTCTCTTTCCAGTACCCATGGTGTGTAGATCAGATCTGCCAATCCGGTTGTATGATCGGTATGCAGGTGGGTACAGAAAGCAATATCCAGCCGATCAGGTCTTAATGCATCAATGCCTTTGAAATATGCCTTGGATGCCTGTCTGACCACACCTGGACCAAAGTCAACAAGATATGCCCTGTTATTGACAATCACTGCACTGGCAGGACCACTGTGATCCGGGCAGGCATTGGGTGTGCCTGTACCGAGTAATACAAGTTTTGTGTTTTGCATGCATGTATTGTATATCAGATCATGAAATGTGAAAACGGATGTGTGCTGATGGAAGAAATTCCTGTCAATTTTTTAAGTTGATGCACCAAAGAAGTTGTTTCTTGGTATGATAATGTCAGCGAATATTTTATGAAAGCCGAGGGATGTACCATGAGTGAAAATGCCAAGCAGGCACAGGAAATGCCTGAAATCAGACTGACTCTGACACCGGATGAAGTCAGAGAAGAAAATAACGAAAAGCTGGAAGAGCTGGAACAGAAGCAGGAAAAGCAGGTATCCGCAAAGGATCCGCTGGAATCCATTGCTTTAACGGACTCCGAAAAAGCAACGATTGACAGCTTCTCCCAGCAGATTGATATCACAAAGTCCGATATTACTTTACAGTATGGAGCAGCAGCACAGAAGAAGGTTTCGGATTTTTCCGATGCTGCACTCAAGAATATCCGTACAAAGGATCTGGGTGAAGTAGGCAAACTGTTGAATGAACTTGTTGTGGAATTGAAGGACTTTGATGACGATGATGACGAAAAGAAGGGATTCTTTGCCAGCCTGTTTGATAAGGGACAGGACAAGGTAACCCGCTTCAAGGTTAAATATGATTCTGCGGAAAAGAATGTTGAGAAAGTTGCTTCCATGCTGGAAGAACATCAGATCACATTACTGAAGGATATTGCCCTGCTGGATGAACTGTATGAACGTAATAACAGAAATTCCAAGGAACTGGCAATGTATATTCTTGCGGGAAGAAAGAAGCTGAACGAAGTGCGTGAAAAGCAGCTTCCTGAACTGATTGCCAAGGCAAAGGCTTCTGGACTTCCGGAAGATGCTCAGGCTGCCAATGATCTGGAACAGGCATGCGTCCGTTTTGAAAAGAAACTGTATGACCTGGAACTGACAAGACAGGTGTCCATTCAGATGGCTCCACAGATCCGCCTTGTTCAGAATAACGATACACTGATGACAGAAAAGATTCAGTCTACAATCGTCAATACGATTCCATTATGGAAGAACCAGATTGTACTGTCTCTTGGCATCCAGCATTCCAAGGAAGCGATGGAAGCACAGCGTGAAGTCACAAATATGACTAACACACTGTTAAGAAAGAATGCGGAAACACTGCATCAGGCAACAGTAGAAACTGCCAAGGAATCAGAAAGAGGTATTGTGGATATCGAAACACTCCAACATACGAATGAACAGCTGATTCAGACACTGGATGAAGTTCTGCAGATCCAGAAAGAAGGCAGAGAAAAGAGACTTGCTGCAGAAGAAGAACTGCACAAGATCGAAAATGAACTGACAGAAAAACTTCTGCAGGTCAATGAAGCTGCAAAAGTGGTAAAATAAACAATTGAAGGGGGCATATCATTTCATCGGGGATAATATGCCTTTTTGATTCCATGCAGAAAAGATACAGAAGAAAAAGAAGAAGACTCCGCAGAAGAAATCCATCCGCATTGGTCAGTATTGTACTGATTGTTTTCAGTCTGCTTGTCATGATGATGGTATACCATGAAAACCAGAAAAAACTGAGAACACCAGTCATATCCAACCTTGTAGAACATGATTATGATTATTCCAATCTGTATTCTGAAGATGGATTTATTCTGTACGAAGATGACACCTATACTTCCATACCCGGGATTGATGTGTCCTCTCATCAGGGGACGATTGACTGGAAAAAGGTAAAGGAAGCCGGCGTGAAGTTTGCCTATATCCGTTGTGGATACAGAGGGTATGAAACAGGACTTATCAATAAGGATGAGACATTTGACTATAATATTTCGCAGGCAAAAGCCAATGGTATTCAGGTCGGCGTGTATTTCTTTTCACAGGCAGTATCCCAGAAAGAAGCTGAGGAAGAGGCGGAATTTACACTTTCATGTATGAAGAAGTATGACATTGATCTGCCGGTTGTATATGACTTCGAAAAGCCAGGAGGTATCTTTGCCAGAACCTATACCCAATCAAAAGATGTGACAACAGAAAATGCAGTGCTGTTCTGTCATATCATGCAGAGAAAGGGATATGATGCAATGATCTACAACAGTACCAATCTGTTTGAAAAACTCTTCAATCTGGAGTACATCCAGGAATTTGGAACATGGGTAGCACACTATAACACGCCATATCCGACCTACCCATATACATACCAGATCTGGCAATATTCAGATTCTGGTAAAATTGATGGAATTGATCAGGCGGTGGATCTGGATCTGATGTTTATCAGGAAATAGGGCAGAGAAATCTGCCTTTTATTGTGGTCTGATGGTAGAATAGACAGGAGAGAATAACAACTATGGCACAGCTGATTGAAACATTGGATAAACTATTATGGGGATGGCCGCTGATCATTACTTTGTTGGGAACACATATTTTCATGACTGTTCGGACAGGTTTTGTACAGAAGGAAGTATTTCGGGCAATCCGTCTTTCTGTTACGAAAGAAGAAGGTTCCAAAGGGGATGTTTCTCAGTTTGGAGCATTGACTGCAGCTCTCAGTTCTACGATCGGTACAGGAAATATCATCGGTGTTGGTACAGCCATCACGATGGGAGGACCTGGTGCAGTATTCTGGATGTGGGTTACCGGTCTGCTTGGCATGGCTACCAAATATGCTGAAACACTGATCGCATGCAGATATCGGGTCAGAAGTGAAGATGGTTCCATCATTGGTGGTGCAATGTATGCTCTGGAAAGAGGCCTGCATATGAAATGGCTGGGAATCGTATTTGCCTTTCTGGCATCTGTGTGTGCCTTTGGAATCGGAAACATGGTACAGGCAAATGCGGTATCCGTGAATATTCAGGAGAACTTTTCTGTTTCTCCATGGCTGGTCGCACTTTTGCTTTCTATACTGACGGGTGTCGTGATTGTTGGTGGCATTGCTTCCATCGCAAAACTGACAGAAAAACTTGTTCCCTTGATGGCTGGTTTATATATTTTTGGGTGTATTGCCATTCTGATCATGAATCATGAAACTGTTCTGCCGGCATTCATTTCGATTCTGACGGGTGCCCTTCATCCAGAAAGCATCGCAGGTGGCATGGGTGGCTATGCACTGTCGGTAACATTGCGATATGGTTTTGCTAGAGGGCTGTTTTCCAATGAATCAGGCATGGGCAGTGCACCATTAGTTGCGTGTGCTGCAAAAACAAAGAACCCGAAACGGCAGGCACTGGTATCCATGACCGGTACATTCTGGGATACGGTTGTTATATGTCTGCTTACCGGTACGGTACTTGTTTCCTGTATGATCCAAAATCCTGAATCCATGAATCTGGTAAATGGTGCAGCATTATCATCATCCGCTTTTGGTCTGATACCGTATATCGGAAAACCGATCCTGATTTTCGGCTTGATCACATTTGCTTTTTCCACAATTCTTGGATGGTATTATTACGGGGAAAGAAGTGCGGTGTATCTGTTTGGAGAAAAAGTGATCCGGATTTACAGAATACTCTGGATCATTGGTGTGGCTGTTGGAGCCATGGTGCAGATTGATATTGTATGGAATCTTGCCGATCTGCTGAATGGTCTGATGGCTGTGCCGAATATGATTGCAGTGCTGCTGTTGAGTGGGGAAATCGCATTACTGACAAAGCGGTATGCAGGAAGTCATATCGAAGATGAGGATCATACGGAAATACCATTGATCCATAACAGCACGACAGGCGTCATTCACAGTCTGAAAAGCAATAGACAGAAATGAGCAAATGCAATGAGAAATGACAGGAAACGTATGTTAAACTGTCGCACGAAGAAAGAAGGAAACACGTTATGAATGCTGAAACACTGTTAAAGGAAGCAGAGCAGCTGCAGCCATCTCTGCAAGCTTGCAGAAGAGATATTCATCAACATCCGGAAATCGGATTTGATCTTTCAAGAACAAAAGAAAAGGTAAGAGCGGAACTGATCCGCTTAGGATATGAACCACAGGATTGTGGAAAGTGTGGACTGGTTGCGCTGGCTGGTGGGAAAAAACCAGGTAGAACCATTCTGATTCGTGCGGATATGGATGCATTGCCGATCAAAGAGGAAGCAGATGTTGACTATGCAAGCAAGATTGATGGCATGATGCATGGATGTGGTCATGATATGCATACCGCAATGCTTCTTGGTGCTGCTGCTTTACTCAAAAAACATGAAGATGAACTGGAAGGAACGGTAAAGCTGATGTTCCAGCCGGCAGAAGAAATCTTCCAGGGATCCGATGACATGATTTCTGCAGGCGTTCTTGAAAATCCACATGTGGATGCAGCCTATATGATTCATGTAGTAGCTGGTATGCCAGTGCCTGCTGGATGTCTGATGGTTCCTCCTGGAGGAACAGGAATGGCAGGATGCCAGCAGTACAGGATCATTGTCAAGGGTAAGGGAGGACATGGAGCCCGCCCTGAAGTTGCGATTGATCCGATTACAGCAGCTGCCCATATTCACATTGCCTTACAGGAAATCAACAGTCGCGAGCTGAATCCAAGTGAATTCGGTGTCTTTACAACAGGCCTGTTCAAGGGTGGAGAGGCTTCCAATATCATTCCCGATACTGCTGAAATGAGAGGTACAATCCGTACCGGCAATGTGGAAACAAATGAATATATCAAAAAGAGAATGGAAGAAATCGCAACAGGAGTCGGACACGCCTTCCGTTGTGAAGTGGAAGTTGAATTCTTTGATTTCTGTCCACCGATGCTGGCAGATGACGAGCTTTCCGTATGTGCGGAAAAGTATGGTCAGCAGCTGTTTGGCCAGGGTTGCTTTGTGATGAAAGACAATACGAAAGTCGGTGGTGGCAGTGAAGATTTTGCTTTTGTTGCGGCAAAGGTTCCTGCAGTCGGTATGTTTTTAAGTGCAGGTAATTCCAATGAAGGATATATTTATTCCCAGCACCATCCGATGGTACGTTTCGATGATTCCGTGCTGTATCGAGGAAGTGCTTCTCTTGCATGGCTGTCATACCGATGGCTGCAGGATCATCACGCATGATTTCTGACTGCTCCGGCAGTCTTTTTCTTATGTCAGCTCCATAAAAAACAGCCATGGCACTGCCATGACTGAATGATCAGTATGCGTTATAACTCCAACCCCAATGTGTGCCATCTTCCGCAAACAGATGGATTGTGTAATGACCGGCAGGTAATGATACATCCCCTGTCTTTTCCTCATTCTGTGCATCACAGATGAGTGTCCATGTTCCATCATCTGCCTTGGCATAAGCTATACCATGTCCACCACTGGAAGTGTCCAGGGTAATGGAGAAACCACTGCTGACATTAATTTCAAAAGAATCCTGTTCATTCAGATCAGTTGGAGGCTGTGAGGAAGAAGGTTTTTGAGCTGTAGAAGAACTGTTGTTATCAATGGTTTCCTTATTGTCGTTGTCCACTGTTTCCTCCTGAACGGAATATGTGTTGGAGGAATGGTTGAAGACAAGCGTGAATTCAGCCGGTACAGAATACTGTGATTTGTTTTCTGTACGGTTGATGGTTGTGGAGGCAACCAGATTTCCTTCCTTGTCACGGCTTAATGTGATGCTATCAGCGGATACCCATCCATAGGTTCCGATTTCATACATCTGGGAAAGCTTGTTGTTGATGGAGGAAACAACAGACTGCATCTGATAGGATGTCAGTTCGAGATCTCCTTTTGAGCTGGAAACAGAGGAAGTATCCTCTTTGTTTTCATCTGTGTTATTTTCCACTTCTGATGAATCAACGCTGCTTTTTGGTGTTTCATCTTTTTTACTGCAGGCAGTAAGGGAAGTCAGAAGAAACATGCTGATTGCTGCCAATGTGATTTTTCTGATCATATAATCTCCTTTTCAACAGTGATATCTTTCACAAATACCGGTATGATGGTACCTTTGGAAAGATCTGTGATTGTCTGTTCGATATCATCTCTGTCCGTATCAAACAGACAGGATACCTGTTCATCATACATCATGTTTCGAACATTTGTATACTTTCTTAACCATGTTTCGACTGTTCCGGATAATGCATATGGATAGGTTACCATATACTGATGGTGGATGATATCTTCACATTTCGGTGCTTCCTTGAGTGCTTCCGCAATACAGCCCCCATATGCTCTGACAAGTCCTCCTGTACCAAGCTTGATTCCGCCAAAATATCTGACTGCACAGGCACATACATCTTCCAGACCACTGTTTCGGATAGCTTCCAGCATCGGCATGCCGGCTGTACCGGAAGGTTCTCTGTTGTCGTTGGATCGCTGGATGGACTGATTCGGACCACATTGATAGGCGGTGCATACATGCGTCGCATCTCTGAACTCATTTCTGACTTCATCGATATAGGCGCGTGCCTCATCTTCATTTCTGCATGTCTTAACACATGCGATGAACACGGATTTGTTGACTGTGATTTCTTTTCTGTATTCTTCTTTGATCCGCATAATCGTATTTATCACTTCCATAGTATAATACTATGAGTCAGGTAGAAAAACTATGTCAAAAATCAAACAGTTAGATGCGCATACCGCAAATATGATTGCTGCAGGTGAGGTTGTGGAACGCCCGATGGGTGTTGTCAAGGAACTTGTGGAAAACGCCATTGATGCCGGCAGTACAAGAATTATCGTATCCATTGAAGAAGGCGGTATGAAAAAACTGACCGTTACAGATAATGGCTGTGGTATGGACGCGCAGGATGCACAGCTCTGCTTTGAACGTCATGCAACATCAAAGATTCACACCTCCAATGATCTGTGGTCCATTCAAACTCTCGGGTTCCGAGGAGAAGCGTTGCCATCCATTGGTGCAGTTGCCAGAGTAACTGTAAACACAAGCGATGGGGAGGATGCAACACAGGTTGTTGTTGCCTATGGTAAGAAGGAATCGGCAGGACCATATCCTTGTAATCAGGGAACGGAAATCAGTGTGGAAGGTCTGTTCTATCAGACACCGGCAAGACTGAAGCATATGCGGTCAGCTTCGTATGAAGGGTCACTGATTCAGGAAGTCGTGCAGAAATTTGCTCTAGCACATCCGGAGATCTCATTCCGTCTGATCAATGATGGAAAAGATGCATTCCGTACAACCGGACAGTCAGATCTGCTTGAAGTCATGTATGCCGTCTTTGGTAGAAGTGCTGTTGAAAATGCCATTGAATGTCATCTGGAGGATTTTGACTATCAGGTGAATGGTTATGTAATTGCTCCATCGGTTACAAGAGCTTCCCGTAATCTGATGCATATCTTTCTGAATGGAAGAATGGTAAAGACATACCGCCTGTACAAGGCAGTTCAGGAAGGGTATTACGGTCTGATTCCAGATGGAAGATATCCGTTATGCGTATTGAATATAGAAATGGATCCTCATCTTCTGGATGTCAATGTGCATCCATCCAAATGGGAAGTACGTATTTCCAAGGAACAGCAGCTGGAACTGCTGATCAAAGAGGGTGTGGGAAAACTGCTGCACAGCCAGGAAATCATTCCGGAAAGTAAACCGGAGCCGATTACCTATTTCCAGCCGATCTCATTGGATTTTGATGAAGTTCAGTATGAATCTGAAAAACCATCAGTCAATCTCAGGAAAGCCCCGGAAACAACCTCAGTTGCGATGAATGCTTTTGTCAAAGAGGCAATCCGTACAGAAAGCGCACAGGATGAGCAGATTCTGCGCCAGCTGCATCAGAAACTGGAAGAAAAGGAAAAGAAGGAAGAAGAGGAGGAAGAAAGAATTCCGCTTCCTGAACTTTCTGTGATCGGACTGTATCGGAAAAGGTTTATTCTGTGTGAAACACCAAAAGGCCTTGCGGTGATTGATGCACATCAGGCTAGACGCCGTATTGCTTATGAATCCGTTCTTGGACAGATGGATGCATCAGCTGCCATGGTTGATCTTCTTGTGCCTGTAACATTGCATGTGTCAGATGATCTTTGCCGCAGGCTGGATGAAATCAATTCCCTTTTACAGGATACAAAGCTGCAGTTTGAAATGTTTGGTGAAGATGCATTACTTGTGCGTAGTATCCCGTCCTGGATGCAGGGAATCAATGTGGAACAGTTCTGCATTGATCTGCTGGATGGTATCCGCGATGAATCCTCTGTGCAGATCAGACAGAAAATCCGTCATAAAATCGCATCTTCAGCAACCAGAAATCTGAGTGAAAAACAGACATCTTTTACAGTGGATGAAATGAAGAGCCTTCTGGAACGACTGAGAAGCTGTGATAATCCATTTACCGGTGTGAATGGTGGTACAATCATTCAGATCGTTGATGACAGTCAGCTGATGAAAGGGTTCTCCTTATGAAAAAAGTGCTTGTCATTGCCGGACCTACAGCGGTAGGAAAATCAGACTTTGCGGTATCAATTGCACGAAAGCTGGGCATGGAAATCATCAGTGGGGATTCAATTCAGGTATACAGAGGTCTTGATATCGGAAGTGGAAAGATCACAGAAGAGGAAATGCAGGGAGTACCGCATCATCTGATCGATATTCTTCCTCCAACTGCATCCTACAGTGCGGCTGATTTCCAGTCCATGGCAAGAGACCTGATTGATCACAGTGAAAAAGGGATGATCATATGTGGAGGAACAGGGCTGTATCTTAAGGCATGCCTGTATGACTATTCCTTCAACCAGGAAGAAGGAGAGTCTTCCTGTGATCCCTCATTGGAACAGTATACAAACCAGCAGCTGTATGACATGCTTGAAAAAACAGATCCAATCCAGGCTCAGAAAATCCATGTCAATAACAGAAGAAGACTGTTGCGTTCTTTGACCATACAGATAAGAAGTGGAAAACCACAGAGTCAGATGGAAAAGGAACAGTCTCATCAGATGATTTATGATACGAAAATCATCGGCTGTACAATGGAACGATCCATGCTGTATGAAAGGATCAACAGGCGTGTGGGACTGATGTATGAAAAAGGACTTTGTGGTGAAGTGGAAAAACTGCTGAAACAGGGAGTCAGCTTTGATCACCAGTCCATGCAGGGCATTGGTTATAAGGAATGGAAACCATATTTTGAAGGGTGCGCCACACAACAGGAGGTCATTGAAGAAATCCGGAAGCATTCACGCCAGTTTGCTAAAAGACAGTATACATGGCTGAATCATCAGATGCCTGTAGAATGGTGTGATATGTCCGATCCTTCTGAAATTCAACATACAGTTGAACAGATAGAACAGTGGTATACAAAAACGTCAAAGTGATGTTTGATTATCCACATGTAAATCTCTATACTTAATGGTATTCACGAAAGGAGTGATCGTCATGAGTGAATATAACTACAATGAATCGACTTATGGAGTCAGTGGCGTCAACGCCTACATTACAAAGGTATTTACAAAGATGGGACTGGGACTTCTTGTTACAGCTCTGGTTGCGTTTATAACAGAATATTTCGGGCTGTATTACAGATACTATATGATGACAGGAGGCCTTGGTACAATGCTTCTTGTATTCGTCCAGTTCGGTCTGTGTATTTCCATGGGACACAATCTGATTGACAGAGATACCCGTACAACAAATCTGCTGTTCATGTGCTATGCAGCAGTAACAGGATTCACATTCTCCACACTGTTTGCAGTATATGGAACAGGTACACTTGTCGGAGCTTTTGCTTTCACATCAGTTCTGTTCTTCTCAATGGCCATCATCGGTCATACAACCAATGTGGATATTTCAAGATTCTCAGGACTTCTGATGGGAGGTCTGATTGCACTGCTGATTACAACAGTCGTCTCCATGTTCATCCCTGCATTACGTTCTTCTCTGTTGATCAGCTACCTTGGAATCATCGTGTTCCTTGGTTTGACAGCATGGGACATGCAGAGAATCAAGCAGATCTACTTTCAGACTGGTGGATATGGAACTGCAGCTGAAAACCTTGCAGTATATGGTGCGTTTGAACTGTACCTGGATTTCCTGAATATCTTCCTGTATGTATTAAGAATTCTTGGCACTTCAAGAGACAACTGATCGATTCACAAACTGAGGCTGTGGCAGTAACACAGCCTTTTGTTGTTGTTTCAAAAAAGGAATGCCTGCAAGTCTTTGAATATGGATGGATTCACAGGCTTTTCTTATGGGTAAATACATGTACATTTATAAACTACAGGTTATAATGAAAGCGGAAAATGACTATGGAAATTGTAAATCTGAAGTTTAATGAATATTATCATCAGTTCATGACGTTTGAAGCGGATGATCTGACGGAAAAATGTAAAGATAAAATCAGTGTTAACACAGATGACTGCTATGCACTATGCTCATGTTGGATTAATGAGGAAGGAGAGCTGCTGTTTCAGGTGCTTTCCATCGGACCGACATGGGAAACATGCACAAGAGGTCTTGAGATGGAAGAAATGCTGGCGTTCTTTACCTATGATGACATTGCCCACTGTGAAGTACGCATGGTAGAGCCGGATTTTGAAATGGTGCAGAAGAATGCGGCGTTTCTTGACACTGTGGAAAATGATGTTGATGAAGAACTGATCGAACTGCGTCAGGACGAAAGACTGGATGATCTGAGAGACAGAATGTATCCGGATATGGTGGAACTGACATGTTTTTCTCATGGCAGAATGATGTATTGCATGATGATGCTCAAAGATGTGAAGGGACCGTTTATCTGTGGTGAGGTTGTTGAACCAGAGGAAATGGAACTGCCTGAAGGAGAACTGACATATGCACTACCTTATATCGGGCCTTCCGGTATTGGCCTGTTGCGTGTTTACGGCGACAGTTCCATGAATGAAGATGAGCAGCAAATCCTGCAAGAAATCATCCATGCTGCAGAAGAACATGGATTCGGCTTTGATGGCTATCATCTGAAAAACTGAAAGGAAAGCTTACATGAGTGAAACAAGAGAAATCACATATACGTGTCCTTATTGTGGAAAACAGTTTGAAATCAGAATCTATGATTCGATCAATGTTGCTGGTGATCCTGATTTAAGAGATCTGTGTGTATCCGGGGATGTATTTACGCATTCTTGCCCACACTGCCATAAGAGTTTTATGGTGTTCAATCCTTTGCTGTATATGGATCCTGAGCACAGATTTGTCATCTGGGCATCTGAATCGGATCATATCACAGGTCTGAAATCACTTGTAGAGCCTTTGAAAAAAGCAGGCTATACATTAAGAAGATGCCCGAGTGTAAAGGAGTTCGTGGAAAAGATTACCATTCTGGAAGAAGGAACGGATGATGTTATGGTAGAGCTTGCCAAGTATGACAGCTTTATCGAATATATTGATAACAGAAAGGGAAATCCATCTGATGTGACAGGCATCCGCTATGAATATACAAAGGATGACATCATGAAAGTTACAATCATGGCAGATGATAAATCCATGTCCTTTCTGATCCCAACTGGTGCATTAAAAGAAGAGATTGCCGCGGAGGCTGAAACATTCAAAGTGGATGATATGGACTTTCCAGTTGTCAATGATCAGTGGATCATTTCCCTGTTCACGAAGGCTTCTGGAAAGGCCTGAACCGTTATTGACCGACGGTCACACAATTTCACATAAATAAGACACATTTACTTGATAAAGATTTTGTATCTTATATGTGCAGACGGAAACGATCTGTATGTCAGTTGCAACCCCTGGCAGTTGGCAGTATTTCTATCCCCTTATAATTTAGATGAGATGGCTCCTCACGGAGCCTTTTCACATGGAAAACGCTTTCAATTTTGATGGAAAGTTGTATCATTAATAGGTGACAGAAAAAGGGGAGTAACAAACATGGCAAATCAGACAGTATGTCCACATTGTGGCAGTAAAAACATAGAGGCAGTAGAAAATCATTTCAAATGTAATGACTGCCGACTGGATTTTGGCAGAGTTGAATACAGTGACAACGGCAATCCGCTTGTTGAGGAAGTACATGGGCTTCGTTTTCGTTATGGTGATATTGTCAGCGGTAGTGTCCGCCTGCGTATGGCAGAAGATGGCGATGTATGCGTATTTGAAGTATATGATGCCAATGAAGGTGGCGTTGATAAAGTCGCTGATGTACTGACAATGGATGAATGGAAAGCATTTAAGGAAACACTGTATCACAAGCTGTACCTGGCTGACTGGGATAAGGAATATATCCCTGTCAATGATGGCCAGAGAGTTAGTGAAAACAATGACTGGGAACTGGGTGTTCTGCTTGATGATGGTGAAGAGATGGTATATCGGGGATATGATGAATTCCCTACTTATTGGAAGGGATTCCTGAAACTCATTGATCCGTTCTTCGCACGTCTTAACAGAGAGTAAGTGATTGCCATGGCGTTGGTGTCATGGCTTTTGTTTTACGCAGGCAGGTAAGATATGCTAGAATTGCGCCATGGAAAAACAGCTGTTCTTTTTTGATATGGATGGCACACTGATCAGTGGTGTGACAAGAAAAATACTGCCATCTTCTATACAGGCAATCGAATCGTTACAGAAACAGGGCCATCTGTGTTTTCTGTGTACAGGAAGATCGTACCAGATGGCGATGGAATACAGCGATGTGATTCATCCGGATGGTGTTGTGTTCTGTAATGGGGCAGGTATCATCATGGATGGAAAAATGGTGAACTCTCATCCGATACAGGCAGAAGATGTGGAATCTTTGCGCAGGCTGTGTTCCCGTATGTGTGGCGGTCTGCAGTTATTGAATGAATCCTTTTCCTTTCAGAATATGCTGAATGGATTTCTGATCCGACTTGTTTATCCAAAGAAAGCTTTGAGCCTGTCAATGCAGCAGAAGCAGTGCAGAAAAAGCATGGTCTGGATGAACCGGTATCATGGGCAGGACATTCTGAAAGCGGATGTGTTCTTTTTTACAAAGAAACAGGCAGACAGTTTTTTTGTACAGATGCCATCGGGGCTGCAGGCAATTCGAACAAGAGGTAAGCATCTGCATCAGGCTGAAATCATGGTGAATTCGATCAGCAAGGCATCAGGTGTGAAAAAGGTTGTAGAAATACTCGAGGTGGATCCTGCAAATACATGGTGTTTTGGAGATTCCATCAATGATGTGGAAATGATGCATGTATGCGGTCATTCCATTGCGATGGGAAATGGTGGTTCCGTTGTAAAGGAAGTTGCGGATTATGTAACGGATGATAACAGTCATGATGGTATCGCAAAAGCATTGGAATATTTTGGATGGAGGCTGTAATGAAAGGTATACTGTTTTTTGATGTGGATGGAACACTGATTGATAGTGGTCATGGAAAAGAAGTTCCAGATGAAAAAGTGATGGAAGCTATTGGAAGGCTGCGCAGGAACGGTTATGCCTGCATTGTCAGTTCCGGTCGTAACATGTCTGGTCTGCATATGCTTAAAGGGATTGGCTTCGATGGATTTGTATTCTCGGATGGAGCAGGTATTCTTCTGGAAGGACAGCCATCCCAGGTCATTGCGTTTGAACATGATGAAATTGATGTAATCATGAAACAGATCATCGAAGAGTATCATGGCCGGGTACATGCATGTCATGAAGACGGGTCTTTTGCCAGCAGTGCAGTCTATGCAACAACACTGCAGAAAGTCGGAGAACGGTATGGTGAAAGAAGAGATGAGATTCTTGCGCTTTACAATGTGAAGCCACTGGAACAGTGGAAGGATGAAAAGATTCTGGAAGTGGATATCTATTTTGAAAATGAAGAGTGGAAAAATGCATGGCTGAAGCAGAAACCACAGTCCATTGAGTATATTGATATGGGTAAGGACAATGGAGAAATCACGGTCAGTGGCATCACAAAAGCCGCTGGATGCAGACGCATGTGTGATGTGCTTGGCGTGAATCTGAAAGACTGCTATGCTTTTGGAGATTCCATGAATGATGAAGCAATGCTGAAAGAATGTGGAATCGGTGTATGTATGGGAAATGGTGATCCAAGGCTGAAAGATACAGCAGATCATGTCACTTCAGCCATTGATGAAGATGGGCTGATACAGGCCTTTGCATATTTTGGACTCTTGCCATAACTTCATGGAAAAATGGAACAGGGTTGTATGATATAATCTTACTGCCAAAACAACGAAACAGACAATGATAAGAAAAATGCCGGCAAAAAGACCGGCTGGAGGTATTTATGGAAACAGTACCATATACACCGGAATACCGTGAAGATCTCAGAAGAATCTGTATTGAAACAGCTTCTCCAGATAATAAGGTAAATCCGGAACATCATGATTTTACGCTTATGATGTATTGTGATCCGTATATTGATCACGAAACAGCATTTATCCTGATGGATGATGAAAACAGACCACAGGGTTATATTCTCTGTGCAGAAAACTACAGAGAATTTGAAAAGAATATTGATCCATACCTGCAGAAAATCAGAAAGGAATGTCCGAATTTTGCATCCCGTGCTGATATTTCTCTGTATGAATATTTCCAGGATGAATATCCTGCACATCTCCACATCGATATCATGGAAGAATATACCGGTGGAGGAAATGGAACAAGACTGATGAAGACACTGATTGATCATCTGAAGGCTAAACATGTCAGAGGACTGATCCTGGGCGCAGATAAGAACAATACAAGAGCCGTCTGCTTCTATAAAAAAATGGGCTTTGAGGTAATCGAAGAAGATGAAGGCGGCGTTGTATTGGCAATGAAACTGTAGAAGGGCGGTGAGAGTCATGACAACCATTAATGGTGGAACCGTATTTGATTTTACACAGCGTAACAGACCTGTCAGCAAATCTGTCATCATCGAAGATTTAAATGACTTCTCATCCATCCATTCTCTTGGAAGTGGCGCCAAAGGCGTTTCTTCCTCCAATCCATACAAACGCATTGTGTTTGTTCTTTCCGGACAGCTGGAGTGTACAAACCGTTCAACCGGTCATACATGGACATGTCCTGCCGGATCTTTTACAATTTTCCCTGGAAATCGCACAACTGGATTCAGTGCAGTAGAAGATACGGTTGCCCTTAGAATTGTTGTTGTCAATCCGACGGAAATCTATTCCATTCTGGAAGATGAGAAAGCTTATGACCTGAAACAGCTTGTACCTGAACAGGAAGATTCTTCTGCATTTGTTCATATTCTGTCATGTGGAAATACGAAGACCTGGGCAGTTACAATGGTAGAAGGAAAATCGTTTGAGGCAGAAAAACTGAACTCCAACATGGTCTACATGTGCCTGGAAGGTGAAGTGAGAATCACCTATCAGGATAAGGAGCGTATCCTGCATGAAAACCAGTGTTTCTATGGTCTGAAGGACAATAGAATTCACCTGGTGGCAGGTGCAACTCCGACAAGACTTCTGATTATGAAAGATATTCTGTGATGAGGCATTACAAGCTTCATCATTTTTTTGTACAATGATGGTATGAACAAAACAGTCAAATACATATTTCTGGATGTGGACGGGACGCTGTTCTCTCCAAAACTTGGAGATATTCCGGAAAGTGCCAAAGAGGCACTGGCTCTGGCAAGAAAGGCCGGACATAAGATATTTCTTTGTACAGGCAGAAGCCTTGCGGAAGTATCCCGTTATCTGAATGCGGATGTGGATGGATTCATCCTTGGAGCAGGATCAATGATCTATGCGGATGGCAAGAGAATCTATGATGATCCGATTCCATCTCGTGATGTAACACGCATTAAGAAAACAATCCGCAGAAACAGTCTTGGTTATTGTCTGGAAGGGGCAGCAGGTGGCTATTGTGATGAGAAAGGCTATGAGGCACTGCTGTGGTATTTTTCAGGCGGCGTGGAAGATCGGCAGACAAGAATTGAAAAATGCATGGAGAATGGAACGTATCCGGAAAAATTCGGATCGGAAGAAAATGATTCCATCTATAAGATCTGCGCATTTGGGCCAGAGTGGGAGCCGGATTATGAATCACTTTCCAAAGATCTGGAATCTCCATATATTCTGACTAAGGTGCATGAAGATACAGATGAACATTTCTGCATCGGAGAAATCACCAACAGTAGAATTGACAAGGCAACAGGTGTCAATAAGGTGTTGGAGCACTATAATGCTGAAGCATTCCAGGCATATGGATTTGGTGACAGTGCAAATGATATTCCAATGCTGAAGGCATGTGGACATGGTATCGCGATGGGAAATGGGGCAGCAGTCATCAAGGAAATCGCTGACTATGTCACAACGGATATTCTCGAGCATGGATTATGGAACGGATTTGTCCACTATGGACTGATCGAAGGAGAAAAACGATGAAACTTGGTATTGTCGGCAATGGCATGATTGTAAAAACAGTTCTGAATGAACTGAAAGATACGGATATTGAAGCCACTGCTTTGTGGTGTCGCAGTGAAGAAAGAGGCAGACCGGTAGCGGCGGAATTTGGAATTGAAAAGGTGTATACGGATTACGAAGCGTTTTTGAAAGATGATTCCTATGACTTTGTATATATGGGATTGGCAAACAGTGCACATTATGAATATACACTGCAGGCAATCCGTGCTGGACGCAATGTCATTCTTGAAAAGCCTTTTACTTCAACATATGAGGAAGCAAAGCAGCTTGTTGAAGAAGCAAAGGAATATGGCGTCATTCTGTTTGAAGCAATGCTTTCCAGATATTCTGCCAACTATGAGATCATTCCAAAGTATCTTTCAAAAATCGGTGAAGTGAAACTGATCCGCAGTACATTCTGCCAGTATTCCAGCAGATATGATGCATATTGTAAAGGAGACATCAAACCTGCTTTTGATCCATTATGTTCCGGTGGTGCATTAATGGATATCAATGTCTATAATATTTCCTTTGTGATCGGGCTGTTCGGTGCACCACTGGCAAGTATATACATGGCAAATATCGGTCATAACGGAATTGACACTTCCGGGGTTGTTACAATGGATTATGGTTCCTTCAAGGCTGTATGTACAGGGGCTAAGGACTGTTCTGCAAGAAACGGTATCATGATTCAGGGCACGAAGGGATGGATTGAAGTACCAAACCGTCCGGGATTTATTGAAAATGTAACATTGCATCTGAATCAGGATAATACTGATACAGTGATTGATGTGGCAAAGGAACGTCCATATATAAAGGAATTCAGACGCATGATGGAAGTATGGGAAGCTGATGACCGTAAACAGATGGATGCATGGCTGCAGGCTTCTTTGGATACGATGGCAGTTCTGGATACATCCAGAAAACAGGCAGGCGTTGTATTCCCTGCAGACAAGTAATGTTTTTCAAATTGTGAAAATTGGAAGAACCATGACGGTTTAGTGCTTTTCACAGGAAAAAGGAATGCTATAATATGATTAACGATTAAAGGAATAAAGGAGAAAATAAAATGGCAAAGGTAAATGTAAATTCCGCTTTAAAGAGAGATGATATCAGAAAGGTTCTTGAAAGCCAGGAATGCCCTAAGTACACATTCGTAAAGATGTTAGGCCCTATGGAAATGCAGTTTGAAGTAGAAGACGACGGAACACACGGCGATCTTGCAAACTACACAAAGAGCCTCATCAAGAAGCAGCCATGGGGCGCTGCTCTGTTCATGAGAGTTCTCAACGACGGTCAGGCTTTCACAGGTCAGAATATGTAATGATTTGAAACATGGGGGACCATGTTTCTTTTGTTAAGAAGGAGAAAAAACAATGACATTTCCAAAAGGATTCTTATGGGGTGGCGCAACAGCTGCCAATCAGTTTGAAGGTGGATGGGACAAAAGTGGTAAAGGACCATCTGTTCCGGATCATGTCCGTGGCGGTACGGTAAGCGCACCAAGACTGTGGGATAAAGACATTGATCCTGCAATCTATTATCCATCACATGAGGCAACCGATTTCTATCATCATTATGAAGAAGATATTGCTCTGTATGGTGAGATGGGGTTCAAGTGCTACAGAATGTCCATCAACTGGGCAAGAATCTATCCGACCGGTATGGAAGAAACACCAAATCAGGCAGGACTTGATTTCTACCATAAGGTATTTGCTGAGTGCAGGAAGTATGGTATTGAACCGCTGGTAACGATTTCCCATTATGAACTGCCATGGGCACTTTCAGAAAAGTATAATGGCTGGACAGGCAGAGAAGTCATCGATCACTTTATCCGTTATGCAACAACACTGTTTAAAGAATATAAGGATGAAGTTCATTTGTGGCTGACATTCAATGAAATCAACTGCGGTGTCAACTTTTTCGGAAGAATTCTTTCCTTAGGTATGACAGGCAAGGATCATCAGCCGATGTTCAATCCGAATGAAACAGAGGAAGAAGTCAGTGACCGCTTTACAGCACTGCACAATCAGTTTGTCGCTTCTGCAAAGGCTGTACAGATCGGGCACAGAATCAATCCTGAAAACAGGATTGGTCTGATGATTGCCGGTAATATGACTTATCCATATACATGTAATCCAAAAGATGTTCGTGCGGCACAGGATAAGATGAATATGGCAAACTGGTTCTGTGGTGATGTACAGGTCAGAGGTCATTATCCATACTATGCAAAGCGTTATTTCCGCGATAACAACATCAACGTTCGTATGGAAGAAGGCGATGAGGAAATCCTGAAAAACGGTACAGTAGATTTCTACAGCTTCTCTTATTACATGTCCCAGACAGCTACAACAGACCCTGAAGTTGCAAAGTCAGCAGGTAACATGTTCTCCGGTGTTGGTAATCCATATCTGAAAGCAAGTGACTGGGGATGGCAGATTGATCCGGAAGGACTGCGTATTTACCTCAATGAAGTATATGGCAGATATGAGATTCCATTAATGATTGTAGAAAACGGACTTGGTGCAAACGATGTCAGAAGCGAAGATGGAAAGTTCCACGATTCCTATCGTATTGACTATCTGCGTGATCACATTAAGGCAATGAATGAAGCCATTGAAGATGGCGTAGAGCTGATGGGTTATACCATGTGGGGATGCACAGACCTTGTATCTGCATCTACTGGAGAAATGAAGAAGCGTTATGGTTTCGTCTATGTAGATCGTGATAACGACGGTAACGGTGACATGCACAGAGAAAGAAAAGATTCTTTCTGGTGGTATAAAAAGGTTATTGAAACTAACGGCGAAGATCTGGACTGATTCAGATACAGGCATGAAGTTATACATACTTCATGTCTTTTTTTCTGTATAATAGGGCCATGGAATATGATGTACTCAAAGGTCTGAATCCACAGCAGATTCAGGCAGTCACAACAACAGAAGGATATGTGCGCGTTATTGCCGGAGCAGGCAGTGGCAAAACAAGGGCATTAACGCATCGTTTTGCCTATCTTGTCAATGAGATCGGTATATCACCAGGCAATATTCTGTGTGTGACATTTACAAACAAGGCAGCCAGTGAAATGCGGAAGAGAATCCATGAGATGACAGGAGATACGGATACCGGTTATATCTGTACCTTCCACTCTTTCTGTGTTTCCATCCTGCAGGAAGATTCCCATGCGGTGTGTTTTCCAAAGTCATTCATGGTGTTGGATAATGGTGATATTGATGCAATGCTGAGAATGATCTATGAGGAAAGAAATCTTTCCATGAAGGATAAGACATTTGCAAATGCACGTGATATGTTTGAAATGCGTAAAGGGGTAACGGAGCCACGTTACTACATGCATCTGATTCAGGATTCCATTCAGCAGCTGTATGAAAAGTACATGGCTGCAGAAAAGATTGATGATATTCTGTTTTATGGTTATCTGTACCAGCAGAAAAAATGTTTTGGTCTGGACTATAATGATCTGATTTTCATGTCACTGTATATCTTCCGTACATTCCCGGATATTCAACTGAAATGGCAGAAGCGCCTGCAGTATATCATGATTGATGAATTTCAGGATATAGACCCGCCGCAGTATGAACTAATGGAAGCTTTATGCGGGTATCACAACAATCTGTTTATTGTCGGTGATCCGGATCAGACCATCTATACATGGCGTGGGGCAAGGATCGGCTATCTGCTGAATTTTGATAAGCGGTTTGATCATGTAAAAACCATTTCTCTTTTGACAAATTACCGCTCCACACCGGAAATACTGAATTGTGCCAACAGCCTGATTGATAAAAACAGCATTCGTATGAAAAAGGATCTGATTCCGGTATTGCCTTCAGGTCCAAAACCCGTATTCTTCCATGCACAATCTCCGAAGAAAGAGGCGGAATGGGTGGTAGAGCAGATCGGGAATCTGGCACGTCACAATGTAGCATGGCGGGATATTACCATTCTTTTCCGTGCACACTATCTGACACGCAGTGTGGAAGAGGAACTGATCCGAAAAAAGATCCCATATCGCCTGTGTTCCGGTGCGCAGTTTTTTGACCGCAAGGAAATCAAGGATGCCTTATGTTATCTGCGGATGATTGTACAACAGGATGATCTTTCCTTTGTCCGTATTGTCAATGTGCCGAAACGGAATATTGGTGCACGAAGGATGAAGATTCTCAAGGAATACAGCCAGGAACATGGCATATCACTGTATCAGTCATTAAAGGAATGCCTGGACATGGAAGTATTCACTTCCACCAGGGCAAAAGAGTTTGTGAATCTGATTGAAGATTTCTCCATGCGGATGGAAGAAAAGTCTGTTTCCAAAACACTGTCTGATATTCTGGATGCATCTGGGTATGAAAAGATGCTGCGGACAGAAGGTGCACAGGAAAGACTGGATGATCTTGCAGAACTGAAACAGTCCATTTATGAGTGGGAAATAACAGTCGGTGAAGAAACGGATATGAATGCCTATCTGCGTCATATCGCTCTGTTTACAAATGCAGAGATGTCGGATCAGGAAGATCGCGTCAGACTGATGACAATCCATGCCGCCAAGGGACTGGAATTCCCGTATGTATTTATCTGTGGCATGAGTGAAGGCATATTCCCATCTTCTAAAGTCAGAACAATGTCGGGTATGGAAGAAGAAAGAAGACTTGCTTTTGTTGCGATGACACGATGTGAGAAAGGACTGTATCTTTCTGATGGGGATCAGAGAAATGCCAGTGACTCCCTGTTTATTTCCAGATTTGTTCTGGATGTGGATCCATCCTTAGTGGATTATATCAGTGGTATTGATGAAGAAGTACTTCAGAAAAACAAAGATTATATCGCTAAAGAAGCAGACCGGCTTTTGCCGGATGAGGAAGACATTGGGTTACAGGCAGGGGACAGAGTCAGACACAGAGTGTTTGGTGAAGGTACCGTGGAAAAGATTGACACAAAGGAAGAAGCAATCTATGTCAGATTCGATTCTCTTCCAACAGTACGTGCTTTAGCTCTTTCTGCCGCAAAGAAACTGGAAAAAATATTACGTTCCTGAACAGCTGGTGAAATACATCAGCTGTTTTGATAAATGCAATGGTTCATTGTGAAATTGCTTGTGAGGAAAACAGCTCACTGTCCATAAATGTTGAAAAACTTTCATATAAATATGGCAGTTGCCGCTCTTTTGTGAGAAATTTCACGAAATTTGATTGAATGCGCTTACAGAATTTGATATGCTTATCGCAGTTTCATATTTTGGAAAAGGGGTAGAAAATATGGTTATCATGTTTGTGGTACTGGCTGCCGCAGCAATTGCTCTGGGCTATGCTCTGTTCAACTATAAGAGTGTCAAGGGCATGGATGAAGGAAATGCCAGGATGTCTGAAATTGCAGCAGCAATCAGAGAAGGTGCAAATGCGTTCATCAATTATGAATATCGCATTATCTTCATTGTCGCAGGTATTGTAGCTGTTGTATTCGGTATTATTTTCTCATTTGAGGAAGGTGCATTCCGGTGGGAACCTTCTGCGGCATTCGTTCTTGGTACATCCATGAGTGCTCTTGCGGGTTATATCGGAATGAAAATTGCAACCTATGCCAATGTCAGAGTTTCCAATACGGCAAGACTGACGCTCAAGATTGGTTCAACACTGAAAGTTGCTTTAAAGGGTGGCTCTGTCATGGGTCTTTGTGTTGGTGGCTTTGCGTTACTGGGGCTGTTCCTTGTCTATGTGATCTTCGGATTCGGCATGGGATATCTCAATATGGAAAGTATTGAAACAACAGGTTCCATCTTTACACAGTGTCTTTCCTGCTATGCACTTGGCTGCAGTATCGTAGCCATGTTCAATCGTGTCGGTGGTGGTATCTATACAAAGGCTGCTGATATGGGTGCTGACCTTGTCGGTAAGACGGAAGCACATATTCCGGAAGATGATCCACGTAATCCTGCAACAATCGCGGATAACGTCGGTGACAATGTCGGTGACGTTGCCGGTCTTGGTTCCGACCTTCTGGAATCCTATGTCGGTGCAATCACTTCTTCCATTATTCTTGCGGTATCTCTGTTCATGCATGCAAGCATTGAAAATGGACTGATCGCAAAGGATATGCTGGAAAAAATGGTATTCTATCCGCTGGTATTTGCTTCCATTGGTCTTGTCGCATCTGTCATCGGTATTGCGTACGTTCTTTTCAAAAAGGAATCCGACAATCCACACCGTGATCTGAACATGTCCACATGGGCAGCTGCAGCAATCACGGTTATCGGTGGATTCATTATTACAGGTACATTCTTCAAGGGAGCTGACTTTACAGGTACAGGCTTCAGTCTGGGTTATCTGTCTCCATGGATTGCAGCTTCCATTGGTGTTATCAGTGGTGTTGTCATCGGCGCAATTGCGGAATACTACACATCCGATGCCTATGCACCAACAAGAAAGATTGCTCATGCGTCTGTGGATGGACCTGCTCTGACCGTTACGGAAGGTCTTGCGACAGGTATGATTTCCTGCATGGCACCATTAATCGTTCTTGGTATTGCGATTTATGCATCCTATGCGGTAAGTGGCATGTATGGTCTTGCAATGGCGGCGATTGGTATGCTGTCATTTGTATCCGCAACTGTATCTGTTGATACATATGGTCCGATTTCCGATAATGCTGGTGGTATTGCGGAAATGAGCAGACTGGATCCGGAAGTACGTCATATTACAGATAAGCTTGACTCTGTCGGTAATACAACAGCAGCCATTGGTAAGGGATTTGCGATCGGTTCTGCATCTTTAGCAGCTTTATCCCTGATGGTTTCCTATCTGTATGCATTCTCTCCATCCGGTTCACTGGATCTGAACTTCACGGATCCTCTGATTCTGGCTGGTGCATTAGTTGGAGCAGCTCTTCCGTATCTGTTCTCCGGTATGCTGATTGAAGCAGTTTCCAAAGCCGCTCAGAAGATGGTTGAAGAAGTCAGACGTCAGTTCAGAGAAATGCCAGGTATCCTGACAGGACAGGATAAACCGGACTATAAGACATGTATCACAATCTCTTCTCAGGGAGCAATCAAGGAAATGAAGACACCAGCTCTGATTTCCATTCTGTTCCCGCTGGTTTCCGGTTTCCTGTTTGGACCATACTTTGTTGGTGGTCTTCTGATCGGTGCAACTGTCTCTGCCATCATGCTGGCAATCTTTACAGGTAATGCCGGTGGTGCATGGGACAATGCGAAAAAGTACATCGAAGCAGGTGGCGTTGAAGGTCACTTCAAGGGGTCTGCTGCCCATGATGCAGCTGTTGTCGGTGATACCGTCGGTGATCCATTAAAGGATACCGTCGGTCCATCCCTTGATATTCTGATTAAGATCATGTCAACCGTATCTCTGATTGCGGCAGTTCTGTTCAGCCAGTACAATCTGCTTGGCTGGATTACCACACTCATACATTAATAAGTACAAGGTCATTGCTTCGGTAGTGACCTTTTTTATGCTAAAATTCATCCGTAAAGTGGTATTCGTAAGAATCCGTATACGGCATGGAGCAGTATTTCCGAATCCCATATGATATATAAAAGAACGAAATCTGAAGTCTTTGTGAACAATTGTGTGAGCAATGTGAAGGCGATATTTCAGATGAATGTCGGGACTGAACATTCCGTGAAAGATCCCCATAAGCCTTGCAAAAGAAAAATACTTCCGTAAAATAGCTAATAAAGTTAGCTAAATGGAGGTGCGCAAAAATGAATTATGAAATGATCGCGGATGAACTGCTGGATATTGCAGAAACAGGTTTCCGTAAAAACTACAGAAATGTGAAGAAAGAATACTTCACACCGGAAAATCTTGTTCTGATCCGTCTTGCACGTTCAAACGAAGGTATTGTCTATGCCGGAACACTGAGCTCTTATATTGCCGTTGCGACTTCCCGCATGGCAGTGATTCTCAATGACCTGGAAAGACAGGGACTTGTGGAAAGAAAAACAGATGACAGAGACAGTCGTAAAAAGATTGTAGTAGCAACACCAAAAGGTAAGGAAAAGGGTGTTGCATTACTGGAAGAAATCAGAAGCAACTGTGCAGATATTCTTTCTGTACTTGGGGAAGAAGATGCTTTGAAGCTGGTAGATATGGTTAGACGTATCTCGGGAGCAATGAATTCGGATGCTGCGTAAACTGATGTGGAAGTTTCAGCGGTTCATGGTCGGCAGAAACGGGATTGATCAGTTTGGAACGCATATTCTCTGGTTCTGTATTGGTCTGAATCTGATCAGTATGTTCTTCAAAGGGCCGGCATCTACCGTAATATTTGTTGTTGTGGATGCGTTGCTGATCTTCCAGCTGTATCGTACCTTTTCAAAAAATCTTGTGAAAAGAGGCATTGAAAACAGAAAATACTGTGAATTTCTGACAAGATTCAAAAGAACATGGAAAGTGATGAAACTGAATCTGACAGATAAAACATATCACTACTTTCTCTGTCCTGACTGTGCCCAGATGGTACGTGTACCAAAAGGCAGAGGGAAGGTCGATATCCATTGTCCAAACTGTGGATCCACATTTGAAAGAAAAGCGTAAGAAAGAGTTTTCCAGCTGAAAGGGAACTCTTTTTTGAATAATTGCTGACCAACCTCTTCCATCATTTTAGATTTGGGGCGGTAGATGTGTCTGTTTATTTTGCCTTGAAAAAAGGTAGAGAGTGCAACTGAAATTCGCAAGGCCTATCCGGAATACGATGTTATCTTTGGCGTGTTCAGTAAAAGCGGCTTTACGCAGCGAATGCTTGATACTGCAAAAACAGATACAGGACTGATTCTGATCTATGAGGATCATCTTGTGTAATCCTTACATTTTGAAAGAATAAGAGGAAACAGAGGCTCTCGGTAATTCTCGTGTGTTTGAAAAGGATGAGAAGCTTCCGTTGGTATGTACTTATGGTTGAGAACGAGTAAAAAGTGCCTGTTGACGTGTAACAATCATTAAGAAAGCCATTCATTCTCTGTCTGAGCTTGCGAGGGAAACAGATAGAGAGTGAATGGCTTTTATACGAGTCAGTCAGTTTACTGGACGGAGATATGACTGACGGGATCAGTAGGCGCTTGCACCATAGTTGGACAGATATCTTGCGGATGGGTCTGTGACATGGCATCCTTCCCATGTCTGGTTTGGTAACCAGAAATCCACAATCAGATCGGAAAGACCTGTATAGTGGGATTCAAACAGATCTCTGTACAGCAGGGATTCCTTTGTATAAGGGGTATGTGCTGTATAAGAAGATACTTCCTTCTGATATTCTTCCTGTGTATAGGACAGTTCTGCATATTCCTTCAGATCATCTGCCAGAGAATGGCCTACTGCATCTGAGAAGGCAGCCTTGTCTCTGAACAGGATGGAATCAGGTAGCAGATGGTCTTTTTGAAAAGCGTGTCTGAGCAGATATTTACCCATGTGATAATGGTTCATTTTCATATCCGGAGAAATGGACATGACATATCTTACAAAGGCAAGATCACCAAATGGTACTCTTCCTTCCATGGAGTTGGAAGAAATGCAGCGATCAGCACGCAGTACATCATACATGTAAAGTTCACGTACTCTTTTTTCTGCTTCCTTCTGGAAGCTTTCTGCATCTGGAGCAAAGTCGGTGTATTTATAACCAAACAGCTCGTCGGAAATCTCACCGGTAAACAGCACTTTGATATCTGTGTTTTCATGGATGTATTTACATAGCAGATACATGCCGATGGAAGCACGGATAGTTGTAATATCCCATGATTCCAGTGCTGTAATAACAGGATCCAGTGCAGCAAGTACATCTTCCTTTGTAATGATGACTTCGGTATGTTCAGAGCCGATATAATCGGCAACCTGCTTTGCATACTTCAGGTCAATCGCATCTTTTTCCATACCGATCGCAAAAGTACGGATCGGTTTATGACTCATCTTCTGGGCAATGGCACAGACAAGGGAGGAATCCAGACCACCGGAAAGCAGGTACCCAACAGGGGCATCAGCATCCATTCTTTTCCGGACGCCATCAATCAGAAGGTCGTGAATCTTTGTACATACTGTATCGATGTCTGCTTTGACGCAGTCCTGTGCTTCCCAGATCCTTGTATAAGGGATAAACTCTCCATCCTTATAATATGTTCCAGGAGGGAAAGGAAGAATATCCTTTGCGATTGGAAGAAGCGATTTGACTGTGGAACCAAAAGCAATCTTCCCGCTTTCCGTATAACCATAGAACAGTGGACGGATACCGATCGGATCTCTGGAAGCAATCCATGTCTTTTCCTTTGCGTCATAGAAAACCATGGCGTATTCTGCATCCAGTTTTTCAAACATGCCTGTACCATACTTTTCATATAAAGGAAGAATGATTTCACAGTCAGATTCAGACATGAAATGATATTCCTTTGACAGCTCAGCCTTGACAGGTCTAAAATCATATAACTCACCGTTGCATACGGAAACAGAACCTTTCAGATGGAATGGCTGCATGCCTTCTTCGTGTAATCCCATGATGGCGAGTCGTGCAAAACCGACGGGACATCCATCCACAATTTCAATTCTGGATGAATCCGGACCACGATCGGCAAGAGTTGCCAGTCCTTCTTCAAATGCTCTCAGATCAGTCATCGGATCTGTTGATACGAGTAAACCACACATAATCTTTTAACTCCTTAAAATATAAAACAGTCCTTTATCCCAAATACATGGGACGAAGGACTGTAATTCTCCGCGGTGCCACCCAACTTACCAGTTCATGACTGATCACTTTTCCGATATCCATTAATATCGTCCGGTCAGATAACGGTCCGTTTCCGTTGAAGCCTACTCCACGTGTGTTTCGACTTCAAAGCTCCCGGGTGTTCTTTCGCTGCAGTCTGATATGAAGTTTGCACTGTCCTTCACTCACTGTGATCTTCGTTGCAGGTACTTTTCCCTGTCATCGCTTTTTGGATGAGAATGTTATAAAACCAGTTGCAGAAAATGTCAACATCTATTTTCTGTAAACATCATTGCATAATTTACATTTTACATATGATTTTCATAAATAACACATAAAAAGAGTGCATAAATATGCATAAAACACAGATTCGTACATGCACGGTACTGTGGACAATAAAATTTTTCGGAAAAGTGTTGACACATGGTTTTTTCAAGGGTAATATTTTACGTGCTTAGAAAAAGTGGCTTTCATGTGGTATGAAAGCCTGAATTTAGTCTAAGAGATGACACACACGGAACTGTGTGCATAAAAGTGAAAGGAGAATATACATGCCAACAATAAACCAGTTAGTACGTAAAGGCCGTACTGATAAAGTTTACAAGTCAAAGTCCCCTGCATTAAACAGAGGATTCAACTCACTGAAGAAGCGTCCGACATCCTTAAGCTCCCCTCAGAAGAGAGGTGTCTGCACTCGTGTCGGTACAATGACTCCTAAGAAGCCTAACTCTGCATTAAGAAAGTATGCTCGTGTCCGTTTATCCAACGGTATGGAAGTTACGGCTTATATCCCAGGTGTAGGACACAACCTGCAGGAACACTCCGTTGTTATGATCAGAGGCGGACGTGTTAAGGACCTGCCAGGTGTTCGTTACCACATCATCAGAGGTACACTCGACTGTGCTGGTGTTAACGAAAGAAAGCAGTCCCGTTCCCTGTATGGCGCTAAGAAGCCAAAGAAGTAAGAGATAGATAGGAGAAATATAATATGCCAAGAAAAGGATATATCGCAAAGCGTGACGTATTACCGGATCCAATCTATAACTCCAAGCTTGTAACAAAGCTGATTAACAAGATTATGATCGACGGTAAGCGCGGCACAGCACAGACAATTCTGTATGATGCATTCGCAGACATCGAAAAGAAGACTGGTGAAAACCCAATGTCCGTCTTCGAAAAGGCTCTCGACAATGTCATGCCACAGCTCGAACTGAAGGTAAGACGTGTCGGTGGTGCAAACTACCAGGTACCAGTTGAAGTCAGCGCTGAAAGAAAGCTGACATTAGGTCTGAGATGGATTGTCAACTATGCTCGTCTGAGACATGAATCCACAATGGAACAGCGTCTTGCTAATGAAATTATGGACGCTGCAAATGGAACAGGTGCTTCTGTCAAGAAGAAGGAAGACGTTCATAAGATGGCTGAAGCAAACAAGGCGTTTGCTCACTATCGTTGGTAATTTGTTGAAGAAAGGAGCAATGCATGCCAAGAGAGTTCCCATTAAATAAGATTCGTAATATCGGAATCATGGCTCATATCGATGCTGGTAAAACAACAACAACTGAGCGTATTCTGTATTACACAGGTAAGATCTACAAGATCGGTGAGACTCACGATGGCGCTTCTCAGATGGACTGGATGGCGCAGGAACAGGAACGTGGTATTACAATCACTTCCGCTGCTACAACATGTCACTGGAAAGACTGCCAGATCAACATCATTGATACACCAGGCCACGTAGACTTCACAGCTGAAGTTGAAAGATCCCTGCGCGTACTTGATGGTGCCGTCACAGTTCTTGACTCCAAAGCAGGTGTAGAACCTCAGACAGAAACAGTCTGGAGACAGGCTTCTGAATACCGTGTACCACGTATCGTCTTCTCCAACAAGATGGACGCTACAGGTGCTGACTTCTGGATGAGTGTCAACTCCATCGGTGATCGTCTTGGTGCCAAGGCAGCTGCAATTCAGATGCCTGTAGGTGCTGAAAGCACATTCCGTGGAATCATTGACCTTGTCGAAATGAAGCAGATCATGTACACAAACGACCTTGGTACAGATATCAAGGAAATCGAAATTGAAGATCAGTTCAAGGATGAAGCAGAAGAAAAGAGAATGGAACTTCTCGAAGCTATCGCTGACTACGATGATGAACTGATGATGAAGGTTCTGGAAGGTGAAGAACCAACAGTTGAAGAAATCAAGGCTGCAATCCGTAAGGGTGTCATGACTTCTGAATTCTTCCCTGTTATGTGTGGTTCCGCATATAAGAACAAGGGTGTTCAGCTGCTGCTGGATGCAGTTGTTGACTATCTGCCGGCTCCAACAGATATTGAAGCTATCGCAGGTACACTGCCAAACGGTGAAGCTTCTTCCCGTCATCCTTCCGATGATGAACCATTCTCCGCTCTTGCATTCAAGATCGCTACAGACCCATTCGTCGGCCGTCTGACTTACTTCAGAGTCTATTCCGGTCACGCAACATCCGGTTCTTACGTTCTCAATGCAACAAAGGGCAAGAGAGAAAGACTTGGACGTCTTGTCAGAATGCATGCTAACCACCGTGCAGATATCGATGAAGTATACACAGGTGATATCGCCGGTGCAGTAGGTCTGAAGGTAACAACAACATCCGATACACTGTGTGATGAAAACAATCCGATCGAACTGATGCAGATGGTATTCCCAGAACCTGTTATCGAAATGTCTGTTGAACCAAAGACAAAGGCTGACTCCCAGAAGATGGACGTTGCTTTACAGAAGCTTGCTGAAGAAGACCCTACATTCAAGACTTATACAGATCAGGAAACAGGCCAGACAATCATCGCAGGTGTCGGTGAATTGCAGCTGGATATCATCCTCGACCGTATGAAGAGAGAATTCAAGGTTGAAGCTACAGCAGGTGCTCCACAGGTAGCTTACCGTGAAACAATCAGCGCTGAAGCTGAAGTACAGGGTAAGTTCGTCAGACAGTCCGGTGGTCATGGTCAGTACGGTGACGTATGGATCAGATTCAAGCCAAACCCAGGTAAGGGATTTGAATTCGAAGACCAGACAGTCGGTGGATCCATTCCTAAGGAATTCATCAAGCCAACTCAGCAGGGTCTGGAAGAAGCTCTTCCAAATGGTCTTGTTGCAGGTTATCCGGTAGTAGACATCCGTGCAGAACTGTTCGACGGTTCCTATCATGATGTCGACTCTTCCGAACAGGCTTATAAGATCGCTGCTTCTCTGGCACTGAAGGAAGCTGCCAAGAAGTGTGCACCAAAGATTCTCGAACCAATCATGGCTGTAGATATTACAGCTCCATCCGAATACCTTGGCGCTGTCATGGGTGACGTTACAAAGAGACGTGGTCAGATCCGTGAACAGGAAGAAACAGGTAACGCAATCAAGGTTAAGGCTTACGTACCATTAGCAGAAATGTTCGGTTACGTAACTGACCTGCGTGGCTTTACTCAGGGACGTGGTATCTTCGTTATGCAGATGGATCACTACGAAGAAGTTCCAAAGAGCATCGCTAAGGAAATTATCGAGAAAAACGCTGCTCGTTCAGCAAACTAAAAGTTGATATTTAGTATGCCTTCAAGTAAAATGGAGGCATACTGAATAAAAAAAGGTTATTCAAAAAAGGAGAAAAAACTAACATGGCAAAGGAACATTTTGACCGAAGCTTAGAGCATGTTAACATTGGTACTATCGGACACGTAGACCATGGTAAGACAACTCTGACAGCTGCAATTACAAAGTATCTTTCTGAAAACCCAGATGCTGGTAAGGCTAAGTTTGAAGCTTACGACCAGATCGACGGTGCTCCGGAAGAAAAGGAACGTGGTATTACAATCAACACAGCTCACGTTGAATACCAGACAAAGAACAGACACTACGCTCACGTAGACTGCCCAGGCCACGCTGACTATGTCAAGAACATGATCACTGGTGCTGCTCAGATGGATGGTGCAATTCTCGTAGTAGCTGCTACAGACGGACCAATGCCACAGACACGTGAACACATTCTGCTTGCTCGTCAGGTAGGTGTTCCAAGCATCGTTGTATTCCTGAACAAGTGCGACATGGTAGACGATGAAGAACTGATCGACCTTGTTGAAATGGAAGTTCGTGAACTTCTTTCCGAATATGGTTTCGATGGCGACAACTGCCCAGTTATTCGTGGTTCTGCTTTCCAGGCTCTCCAGGGCGATCCAAAGTGGACTCCAGCTATCGGCGAACTGATGGATGCTGTTGACAGCTACATCCCAAGCCCAGTTCATGACAACGAAAAGCCATTCCTGATGGCTGTTGAAGACGTCTTCACAATCACAGGTCGTGGTACTGTTGCTACAGGACGTGTTGAACGTGGTATGCTGAAGCTGAACGACGATGTTGAAATCGTTGGTATCAGACCTACATCCAAGACTGTTGTTACAGGTATTGAAATGTTCAGAAAGACTCTGGACTTCGCTCAGGCTGGTGACAACATCGGTGCTCTGCTCCGTGGTGTTAACCGTGAACAGATCGAACGTGGACAGGTTCTTGCTAAGCCAGGATCCGTTACACCTCACACAAAGTTCAAGGCTCAGGTTTACGTTCTGACTAAGGAAGAAGGTGGACGTCATACACCATTCGTTTCCAACTACCGTCCACAGTTCTACTTCAGAACAACAGACGTTACTGGTGTAATCACACTGCCTGAAGGAACAGAACTCTGCATGCCTGGTGATAACGTCGTTATGACTGTTGAACTTCTTGCTCCTATCGCTATCGAAAACGGAACAAAGTTCTCCATTCGTGAAGGCGGCCGTACAGTAGGTTCCGGTTCTATCACAGAAATCGAAGCTTAATCAGCTCATTGTTACAACGTAAGAGATATCCTTGTGGTATCTCTTTTTCTTTTGCGGGGAACTGGCAGAAAGATGGTATGATTGTTCAGGGAGTACATATGAGTGAACATTCTTATACATATCAGGACGTGATCAGATTCTGGCGTCAGCAGAACATAAAAACAGCAGAAGACTATCAAAGAATTCTTTCCTCCTTCAAAGTTCTCTTTTCCTATCATTCAGGTACCATTGAAAATGACCGGATCACATACGGGGATACAAGAGAAATATTCGAGAATGGAATGGTTACATCCTATACAGGTGATCTGTTAACACTCTTTGAAATTCAGAATATGAAAGACTGTTATGAGTATGTTATTGAACAGGCAGCTAAACACAGTCCATTAACAGAAAAAATGATCTGCAGGATTCATAAACTTCTGACCAAAGGAACTTATGATGAAAGAAGATACGTCGTGAATGGTGAGCGTCCTGGAGAATATAAGAAACACGACTATGTAACAGGGAAATATGAAACAGGATCTTTGACTGAAGATGTTGCAGAGGAAATGTATGAGCTTGTGCAGGAAATCAACTCTGTCAGTTTAGAAGATCCTGAATATATCATGACAATGGCGGCATATGCACACAATGTCATTGAACATATCCATCCTTTTGCGGATGGTAATGGCCGAGTGGGAAGAATGGCAGCGGATTATCTGCTGTTGATACATGATCTTCCCCCGCTCATCATTTTTGATGAAGATCAAAAGCTTTACTATGAGGCTCTTGAGGCGTTTGATCTTTACGATGATCTGCATCCGACGATCGAACTGTTCAGATATGAGATGGAGAAGACATGGAGAAATCACATCATTAAGGAAAAGGATGAAAAAAAGAAAAGAAAATACGGGCTTGCCGATTATCTTTGAACATGACCTGTGGAGGAGTGATACGCGATGAAAAATCTGTATCTGATTGGTGGAACAATGGGAATCGGGAAGACTGCTGTATGCCAGAGTCTGAAAAAGAAACTGGATCATTCAGTATTTCTTGATGGTGACTGGTGTTGGGACAGTGATCCGTTTGTTGTAAACAGTGAAACAAAGAAAATGGTAATGAACCATATCTGTTATCTGCTGAATTCTTTCCTTTCGTGTTCTGTATATGAAAACATCATTTTCTGTTGGGTAATGCATGAGCAGGCAATCATTGATGAAATTGTAAGCAGAATCGATCTTGAAAATACTCATCTTCATTGTATATCACTGATTGCCGATGAAAATACAGTAGTGAGCCATTTGAGGAATGATATTGAACGTGGTATACGGGAAGAAGCTGTGATAGAAAGAAGTCTGAACAGGCTCAGATGTTATGATACACTTTCAACAGTTAAGATTGATGTGACAAATCTGAGTTTAGAACAGATTGTGGAGAAAATCATCTGTCGGAATGAGGAGGGAAACATATGATCAGAGGAATCATATTTGATTATGATGGTACTTTATCCAACCGGTTTGAATCAGCATACCGGATGTACCGGTGGATGATTGAGGAAATATCAGGGATGGATCCTTCCTCCATTGATTTTGAAGAAATTGTACAGGAATGTCTGTATTGGGATCAGTATGGTCATGCTGGGAAAGGTTATGTGTTCAACAGATTAAAGGAAACACATTTTTCTGATCTGGATGTGGAAAAGTGCAGCCGTATGTGGGCAGAAGAATTCCACCGTTTTCAGTTGCCGATGGAAGGCAGTTATGAGGTATTGAAGAAGCTGAAGGAAAGATACAGGCTAGGTATATTATCCAATGGTGATTCTGTATTCCAAAGATCAAAAATCTGTGAACTTGGATTTGATGCATACGTAGATGAACTGATTGTCTGTGGGGACTATGGAATTCAGAAACCCGATCCAAGGATCTTTGAGATTGCAGCACAAAGACTGGGGCTGGCTGCAGAGGAGATTGCTTTTGTCGGGGATACATTCTACAAGGATATTTCCGGAGCGATCAAAGCGGGAATGATGCCGGTGTGGATGTGTGTGGAAAGAAAGGAAATGACATATTATCCAGGAATACAGGTTGTCCATAATTACGATGAGATTGAACAGCTGTTTTTAAGAGGTACGAAATGAAAAGAGTCATTATTACACTTCTTTGTTTTCTTCTGTTTACAGGCTGCAGTACTGGTACACCATCATCGACAGCTGTTATTGATGAAAATGGAATCTATGATCAGAAGGATGACGTGGCATTATATCTGATCACTTATGAACATCTACCATCCAACTACATGACAAAGGATGAGGCAAGAAAGCTGGGATGGGAAGGTGGCGCATTATCACAGGTAATAGAAAATAAGTGCATCGGTGGTGATGTGTTTGGGAATTACGAAGGCATTCTTCCTGAAGAAGCTGTCTACTATGAATGTGATATTGATACACTTGGTAAAACTTCCAGAGGTGCTGAGCGGATTGTCTGGTCAGATGACTTTGATGTGTATTATACGGAAGATCATTATGAAACATTTGAGCTCCTGTATGAAGGAGGAGCACAATGAAAACAGTGTTTCTGGATGCCTCCCGCATCATGGACAGAAATGCCATGTATATGTATATGAATGAGATCTTTCATCTTCCTGAATACATGGGAAAAAGCCTGGATGCGCTGCATGATGCGCTGTGTGAAGTACAGCAGGATACGGAAATCATCTGTACACATGAATGTCTGGAACAGATCAATTCTTCTGGATATGCATTTAAGGTATTGCTTGTACTTGGCAGATGTGCGGATGAAAACCCGCATCTGCAGATACGATTTCGGTAAATCGTATGAATGATTCTTTGTTCCTTCAGGAATTCAGTCCTTCACTGATAACAGCGCAGGCATCTGACAGTTTTCGGCAGACTGATCATTTGTGCATATTCCGAGAAAGATGGAATACACAGTGAAAAACAAAAATCGCTGAAAACATTGACATGTCCAGTTTTGGCATGTACTATAGGAAATGCAAAAATCTATGGATAGAGGTAGCGGTGTAGATGAGTAGTGAAGGGAGCCGGCAGGCAATGAACTTCATCAAAGGCAGTCACCGCCGAACGGAACACTCAGGCATGTCTGTTTCGTGGGGATATGGGAAATACCTATATCACTCCTTCGCAAGAAGAGGCGCTATTATGTATCGATCTGTAAATCGTATGTGATAGCACATACGATTTTTTGCAGAAAGAAGAGGGTATGAAAATGAGAAAAATCACAACAGCTTTACTTGCAGGTGTACTGAGTGTATCACTTGCTGCATGTGGAGGATCTGCTTCTTCCACTTCCACTTCAACAGACAGCGAAAATGTAACTGTTTCTGCAGATGGGCTGCTGAACGATGGTGTATTTACGATCTCCATGGAATGTGCTTATGCACCTTATAACTGGGCACAGACAGATGATTCCAATGGTGCTGTACCGATTGATGGAACAAATGAATATGCTAACGGCTACGACGTCATGATCGCAAAAAAGATTGCGGAAGCCAATGGCTGGGATCTGAAGATTATCCGTTCCGACTGGGATTCCCTGGTACCAGCTGTTCAGACAGGTAAGATTGATGCTGCGATTGCAGGTCAGTCCATGACAGCTGACAGAAGCGAAGAAGTTGACTTTGCTGGTCCATATTACTATGCAAGCTTTGCAATCCTGGTTAAGAGCGACTCTGATCTGACTTCTGCAAAGTCCATCAATGACTTCTCCGGTAAAACAGGTACAGCTCAGATTGCAACAATCTGGTATGAAAACTGCCTGCCTCAGATGGAAGGCGTTACGATCGCAACAGCCAGTGAAACTGCTCCAGCCATGCTGATGGCACTGGAAACAAATGCAGTTGACTTTGTTGTTACAGACCTTCCTACAGCTATGGGTGCTGTAGAAGCATATGATGATATGACAATTCTTGACTTTACTGGTACAGAAGGCGACTTCCAGTTCTCTGAACAGGAAAGAGAAGAAAATGTCAACATTGGTGTCTCTGTCAGAAAGGGCAATACAGTTCTTGTTGACAAGATCAATGCAGTTCTGAATGAAATGAGTGAAGAAGATTTCAACGAACTGATGAATGAAGCAATTCAGATTCAGCCTGTAGGAGAATAAACCGTGGTACTGACGAAACTGTTAAAGGATATCGCAAAAATCTGGACGAAGTACAAATGGTCCTATATCAACGGTATCAGAAATACGATTCTACTTGCGTTTATCGGTACTGTATTAGGCTGCATCATCGGATTTATCTGTGGTATTCTGCAGACAATTCCGGTCAGTAAGAAAGATCATCCGATCAAAAAAGCAGCGGTATATGCGATTCGTGGAATTGTCCGTGCATATGTAGAAATCTTCCGTGGAACACCAATGGTGCTTCAGGCTGTATTCTTCTATTATGGTTTGAGTTATCTGACAAATGGTGCATTGAATTTTACGGATCCCTGGACATGTTCCATCTTCGTTGTATCCATCAATACCGGTGCATACATGGCTGAAACAGTACGTGGTGGAATTCTTGCCATCGAAAGAGGCCAGACGGAAGGGGCCAAGGCAATCGGTATGTCCCATGTACAGACAATGCTGTATGTCATTCTGCCTCAGACGCTACGTAATATTCTGCCGCAGATCGGCAACAACTACATCATCAACATTAAGGATACTTCCGTCATGTTCATGATCTCCTTTACGGAATTGTTTGCTGCACATCGTTCTGTAGCTGGTGCAACATATCAGTACTTCCCAAGTGCTGCAATTGAAATGGTTGCCTACCTGTGTCTGACACTGGCATCTTCTGTTATTCTGCGCCTTTGGGAAAAGAAGCTGGCAGGTAAGTCCAGTTATGAACTTGCAACTGCAGATCAGCTTTCTCCAACTGCCGGGACGCTGAATTCCCCGCAGAAGGGAAGCAACTTTGATGAAAGACATATTGAAACCAAAGGAGGACAGAACTGATGGAAACAGTCATTGAACTCAGACATCTCAGCAAGGCCTTTGGTGCCAACGTAGTCCTGAAAGACATCAATGCATCCATTCATAAGGGAGATGTAACATGTGTCATCGGTGCATCCGGATCCGGTAAATCCACGATGCTCAGATGTATCAATCTTCTGGAAACACCAACTTCCGGTGATATTCTGTACCACGACAAGTCCATTCTGAATGAAAAGATTTCTCTGAATGAATACAGAACACATGTCGGTATGTGTTTCCAGTCATTCAATCTGTTCAATAACATGACAGTTTTGAAAAACTGCATGATCGGACAGATGAAAGTACTCAAACGCTCGAAAGAAGAAGCACGGGTTAATGCCATCCGATATCTGGAAAAAGTCGGAATGGCACCATATATTAATGCCAGACCGGATCAGATCTCCGGTGGTCAGAAGCAAAGAGTTGCCATTGCAAGAGCTCTTGCGATGAATCCTGAAGTTCTTCTGTTTGATGAACCAACAAGTGCTTTAGACCCGGAAATGGTAGGCGAAGTACTGTCCGTCATGAAATCTCTTGCCAAAGAGGGAATGACGATGGTGGTTGTCACCCATGAAATGGGATTTGCAAAGGATGTTGCCAACCGTGTTCTGTTCATGGAACAGGGAGTTATTGCAGAAGAAGGTACTCCAGAAGAAATCTTCACAAATCCGAAGAACGAAAGAACAAAAGAATTTCTGTCTCGTATCCTGAATAAATGACCTTGCCTGGGTGATTCAGGGATATGTATACCGGAATATGCCTGCTGTTATGGATGACAGCAGGCATTTCTGTGTTTAAAAGGCGTTGCAGAAATATCTTAGTGTACACACCAGGGGATGTGGATATGGTCAATCTGTTTTCTGATCTGATAAATTGAGTCAAATTCGGATCATTTTCTGAATAATGCTGTGAAATGCAAGGAGGAAAACATTTATTTTCAGCCAAATACAGCAATTAAGTACACGCAGTAAAGCGTGGACATAAAAACTTTTTTCGAAAAGATGCAGAAAATGCTTGCATATGGTATTGATCAGTAGTAGTATATTTGGGCACTCGCAATGAAGTGGGAGGTTGCCGGCACGCTGAAATGCGTTGTCACGCTAGCGTGATAACCGGGGAATTTCCACTGAGCGATCCCGGATGGGAGTGAATATAAGGAGGAAAAATTCATGGCAAAGAACTCTGTAAGAATTCGTCTGAAGGCTTACGAGAACAGAAGCTTGGACGCAGCAAGCGAAAAGATCGTAAAGACTGCAACAAGCCACGGCGCAAAGAAGATCGTCGGACCTGTTCCGCTGCCTACTGAGCGTGAGGTAATCACAGTACTTCGCGCTGTACACAAGTATAAGGACTCTCGTGAACAGTTCGAGATCCGCACACACAAAAGACTGATCGAAATTGTCGGCCCAAGTGCAGAAACAATCGATGCATTATCCAGACTGGATCTGCCTTCCGGAGTTGACATTGAGATCAAGCTGTAAGAAAGGGACAGGGTGAATTAAATGAAAGGTATTTTAGGACGTAAGCTTGGTATGACCCAGGTCTTCACGATCGATGGAGCTCTGATTCCTGTAACAGTCGTTGAAGTAAAGCCAAACGTCGTACTGCAGAAGAAGACAATGGAAACTGATGGCTATGAAGCAGTTCAGGTCGGCTATGAAGATGTTAAGGAACATCGTGCAAACAAGCCTGCCAAGGGACATGCTGCAAAGGCTAACACAGCTCCTAAGAAGTTCATCAGAGAATTCAGATATGATGAAATGCTGAATCTGGAAGTCGGCGCTGAAATTAAGGCGGACCTGTTCAAGGCTGGCGATATCGTCGACGTACAGGGTACATCCAAGGGTCATGGTTACAACGGTACAATCGTTCGTAACAACGGCCACCAGGGTCCAAGATCTCACGGTGGATCCAAGAACATCAGACATCAGGGTTCCCTGGCTACAAACGGACGTAACAACGGCGTTATCAACAAGGGAACAGTAATGCCTGGTCACTATGGTTGTGAAACAACTACAAACCAGAACCTGACAGTCATCAAGGTTGATGCTGAAGAAGGTTACATTCTGGTCAAGGGTAACGTTCCAGGTCCAAGAAAGGGTCTTGTAACAATCCACACAACAGTCAAGCCTGTCAAGGAAGTCGCTCCAGTTGAACTGATTTCCTACAAGGGCGTTTCTGTTGAAGAAGAACTCGAAAAGGTTGACGAAACAATCAACGCCGAGTTAGCAGGAAAGTGAGGATAAACAATGTCACAGATTGATGTATTGAATCAGGAAGGCAAGGTCGTCAAGCAGATTGAACTGGCAGACGCTGTATTTGGAATCACACCAAACCAGCAGGCAATCTATGACGCAATCCTCGTCTATCAGGCAGGCCTGAGACAGGGTACACACAGCACAAAGACAAGAGCGTTTGTATCCGGTACAGGTAAGAAGCCATTCCGCCAGAAGGGTACAGGCCGTGCACGTCAGGGTTCCACACGTGCTACACAGTGGAGACATGGTGCAATCGCATTCGGTCCACACCCAAGAAAGTATGGCATGAAGCTGAACCGCAAGGTCAGACAGCTCGCTCTGAGATCCGCATTAAGCGAAAAGGTAGTTGAGAACAACATCGCAGTTCTTGAAAACCTCAACTTTGATGAAATCAAGACAAAGAAGGCAGTTGCATTACTCGCTGCTCTCGGATTTGAAAGAAAGACATTATTCGTCGCTGACTCTTCCGAAGACTTCGACAATGCATACATCTCCATGAGAAACATTCCAAATGCTGCTCTGGTTACAGTATCCAGCCTGAATGTCTATGACATTGTGAACGCAGACAAGATCGTGTTCACAGAAGCAGCAGCCGCTAAGGCAGGGGAGGTATTCGCAGCATGAGTGCACGTGATATCATCATCAAGCCTGTAGTAACTGAAAAGTCTTCCACTCTTCAGGCTACAGAAAACAAGGTAACATTCATTGTTGCCAAGAATGCTAACAAAACAGCAATCAAGCTGGCTGTTCAGGAAATCTACAACATCAAGCCAGTTGCAGTAAATACAGTCAACGTTCATCCAAGAATGAGAAGAGTCGGCCGTTACTCCGGTATGACAAATGCCTACAAGAAGGCAATCGTCACTCTGCCGGAAGGAACTTCTATCAATTTCTTCTCTGAAGACTGAAAACTGAAAATATCGGAGGAAATCGCTATCTCCGGATAAATGCGAAAGGATTAAAGGAAAATGGCAATTGTAAAGTACAAGCCTACCACAAACGGACGCAGAAACATGTCCACTCTGGACAACAAGAGCAGACTGACAAAGTCTACTCCTGAAAAGTCTCTGCTGGCTCCATTACATGGTAAGGGTGGCCGTGGCAACACAGGTCGAATCACATCCCGTCATCAGGGCGGCGGTGTCAAGCAGAAGTACAGAATCATCGACTTCAAGAGAAACAAGGACAACGTACCTGCAAAGGTAGCTGGTATCGAATACGATCCAAACAGAAATGCAAACATCGCTCTGCTCAACTATGTAGACGGTGAAAAGCGTTACATTATCTGCCCTGCAAACCTCAACGTAGGTGACACAGTCATCTCCGGTGAAGCTGTAGATATCAAGGTTGGTAACGCAATGCTCCTCAAGAACATCCCGGATGGTACTTTCGTTCACAACGTTGAACTGAAGGCTGGCAAGGGTGGTCAGCTGGCAAGATCCGCAGGCTGCTCCGCTCAGATTCTCGGTTCTGAAGGTGGCTTCGTAACACTGCGTCTGGCTTCTGGTGAAGTAAGACGTGTTCACGACAACTGCCGTGCAACAGTCGGTGTTGTCGGCAACGGTGACTACTCCCTGATCAACTGGGGTAAGGCAGGCCGTGTCAGACATATGGGCGTACGTCCACATGTAAGAGGTTCCGCTATGAACCCTGTAGATCACCCACACGGTGGTGGTGAAGGCAGACAGCCAGTAGGTCGTAAGTCTCCAATGACACCGTGGGGCAAGAAGGCTATGGGTGTTAAGACTCGTGATCCTAAGGCTCAGTCCAACAAGTACATCGTAAGAAGAAGAAACGGAAAGTAAGTTGAAAGGAGATATTGAGAAATGTCAAGAAGTCTGAAAAAGGGCCCTTTCTGTGATGCATCCTTAATGAAGAAGGTTGAAGCACAGAATGCAGCCGGTAAGCACGAAGTAATCAAGACATGGTCCCGTCGTTCAACGATTTTCCCTAACTTCGTTGGACACACATTCGCTGTTCACAACGGTAAGGAACATGTACCTGTATATGTTACAGAAGATATGGTCGGACATAAGCTTGGTGAATTCTCACCAACAAGAAAGTTCGGCGGTCACGGCGATGACAAGGCAACTAGATAAAGGAGGAAACTGACAAGATGGATGTAAAAGCAACCGCAAAGACTGTTCGTGTTACTCCTCGCAAGGCGCGTCTGGTCCTGGATCTGATCCGTGGAAAGAGCGTAGAAGAAGCACTTGCAATTCTGAAGTTCACACCGAACAAGGCAGCTGCTGAAGCCTACAAGGTAGTCAAGAGTGCAGCTGCAAACGCAGTACACAACAATCAGCTGGATGAAAACAGCTTATATGTCAAGGCATGCTATGCTGACGAAGGCCTCGTTATGAAGAGATACATGCCAAGAGCTAAGGGAAGTGCTTCCAGCATTTTCAAAAGAACAAGCCATATCACTGTTGTAGTCAGTGATGAAAGATAAGGGAGGAAGATCGGAATATGGGACAGAAAGTTAGTCCAATCGGTATGCGCGTAGGCGTCATTCGTGAATGGGATTCCAGATGGTACGCAAACAAGGCTGATTTCGGAGATCTTCTGAACGAAGATAACAAGATCCGTACATTCCTGGATAAGGAACTCAAGGACGCATACATTTCCAGAGTTGAAATCGAACGTACTGGAACAAAGGATGTTAAGGTCATCATCCGTTGCGCTCGTCCAGGCGCAGTCATCGGCAAGGCTGATGAAAACGGCAAGGACAACGCAGCTAAGTTAAGAGAAAAGCTTGCCAAGCTGACAAACGGCAAGAATGTCAAGATGGACATCGTAGCTGTCGGCAATCCAGATCTGGATGCACGTCTTGTTGCAAGAAAGATCTGCGAACAGCTCGAAAACCGTCAGTCCTTCAGAATTGCTCAGAAGAAGGCAATCCAGCAGACAATGAGATCCGGTGCTAAGGGTATCAAGACTCTGGCAAAGGGAAGACTCGGTGGTGCTGAAATCGCCCGTTCTGAAGGTTATTCCAGAGGTGTCGTACCGCTTCATACATTAAGAAGTGATATCGACTACGCTTGTGAAGAAGCTCAGACAACATATGGTAAGCTCGGTGTTAAGGTCTGGATCTGCCGTGGCGAAGTTCTGCCAGGACAGATGGTTAAGGAACCTGAAGCTCCAGCTCATGCAAAGTCTGACAGAAGAAACGGACGTCGCAACGACAGAAGAAACTCCAATAGAGGCAACCGTCGTAACGACTCCCGTAAGGAAGCAGCTGCTCCAGCTGCTGCAGCAGAAGGAGGTAACGACTGATTATGTTAATGCCTAACAGAACCAAGTACAGAAGACCTCATCGTCTTTCCTACGAAGGCCGTGCAAAGGCTGGTCGTGAGCTTGCTTTCGGTCAGTATGGTCTGGTAGCAGATGAAGGTGCTTATGTAAGCAGCAACCAGCTGGAAGCTGCGCGTGTAGCCATGACACGTTATATGAACCGTGGCGGTAAGGTATGGATCAAGGTATTCCCTCAGTTATCCAAGACAGCCAAGCCACTTGGTGTTCGTCAGGGTTCCGGTAAGGGTGCTCCAGACCATTGGGTAGCAGTTGTCCAGAAGGGTAGAATTCTCTTCGAAGTTGCTGGTGTTCCTGAAGAAGTTGCTCGTGAAGCACTCAGACTGGCAGCTAACAAGCTCTGCGTTAAGACCCGCTTTGTTATGAGAAGCGAGGAGGCTAAGTAATCATGAACGTAAAAGAAGTCAGAGACCTCAGCAATGAAGAGCTCGAAAAGGAAGTCGTATCTCTGAAGGAAGAACTGTATGATCTGAGATTTGCTCAGGCTACAGGTGCTCTGGAAAATCCGGCTCGTATCAGAGAAGTCCGTAAGACAATCGCAAGAATCAAGACAGTTATTACTGAACGTAAGAACGCTCAGTCTGCTGAATAAGGGAGGGCTAGAAAATGGCAGAAAGAAACGCACGTAAGGTCCTTCGCGGAGTAGTAGTCTCCGATAAGATGGATAAGACAATCGTCGTAGAGATCGCAACATCCAAGGCTGACCCTAAATATGGCAGACATGTAAAGTTCTCTACAAAGTTCAAGGTACATGATGAAAACAACGAAGCTAAGAAGGGTGACGTTGTTGAAGTTATGGAAACAAGACCTTTATCAAAGGATAAGCACTTCCGTCTGGTAAAGATCGTTGAAAAGGCAGTTATTCTTTAATAGGCACAGGAGGTAGAAAGCATGATTCAGAACGAAAGCAGATTGAATGTCGCTGATAACACTGGTGCCAAGGAATTACTGGTAATCAGATGCTTAGGCGGCTCCAAGCGCAAGACAGCTACAATCGGTGATGTCGTTGTATGTGCAGTCAAGAGCGCTTCTCCTAACGGTTCTGTTAAGGCCGGACAGGTAGTTAAGGCAGTCATTGCCCGCACAGTATATGGTATTCGTCGTGAAAACGGTTCTTACATCAAGTTTGACGACAATGCAGCTGTCATTATTAAGGAAGATGGAACACCGGTCGGAACACGTATCTTCGGTCCGGTAGCAAGAGAACTCCGTGACAAGGGTTACATGAAGATTGTTTCCCTGGCACCGGAAGTACTGTAAGGAGGCCGGATATGAAGATCAAGACAGGTGATACAGTAAAAGTTATCAGCGGTCATTACAAGGGAACAGTTTCCGAAGTAAAGTCCGTAGATCCTAAGAAGAACAAGATCATCGTTGAAGGTGTCAACATGATCAAGAAGTCCTTAAAGCCAAGCCAGGTTAACCCTGAAGGTGGCATCGTAGAAACAGAAGCTCCAATTGATGCTTCTAACGTTATGCTCTACGACAAGAAGGCAAAGCAGGCCGGAAGAGTCGGTTACAAGGTAAACGACAAGGGCGTGAAGGTTAGAGTCTTCAAGAAGTCCGGCAACGAAGTCAAGGAGGCTAAGAAGTAATGAACCGTCTTCAGGAAAAGTACAATGAAACAGTAAAGCCTTCTCTGATGAAGGAATACAACTACTCCAGCGTTATGGAATGCCCAAAGCTGGTCAAGGTTGTAATCAACATGGGTGTCGGCGATGCCATTGCTAACGCAAAGGCACTCGATGAAGCTTATGAAGAAATGACTCTGATCGCAGGTCAGAAGCCGGTCATCACAAAGGCAAAGAAGTCCATTGCGAACTTCAAGCTCCGTGAAGGCATGAGCATCGGATGCAAGGTTACTCTTCGTGGCGAAAGAATGTATGAATTCCTTGATAAGTTATTCAACATCTCACTGCCACGAGTCAGAGACTTCCATGGTGTTTCCAACACAGCATTCGACGGTCGTGGTAACTATACACTCGGCGTTAAGGAACAGCTGATCTTCCCTGAAATCAACTTCGATAAGGTCAGCAAGGTCAGAGGTATGGACATCGTCATCGTCACAACAGCTAAGACAAACAAGGAAGCTCATTCCTTACTGAAGGGTCTTGGCATGCCATTTGCGAAGTAATCAGGAGGAGAACATTCATGGCTAAGACAAGTTTAAAGGTTAAGCAGTCCCGTCCTGCAAAGTTCTCCACACGCGAGTACACTCGCTGCGAGATCTGTGGACGTCCACACTCAGTATTAAGAAAGTACAAGGTTTGCCGTATCTGCTTCAGAGAACTCGCTTACAAGGGCGAAATTCCTGGTGTTAAGAAGGCAAGCTGGTAAGAAGGAGGAAGCGCGATTATGAATATGACAGATCCAATTGCAGATATGCTCACAAGAATCCGTAATGGTGTTCAGGCTAACATGTCCGCTGTAGATGTAACTCCTTGTTCCAAGGTCAAGGTTGAAATTGCCAAGATTCTGAAGAAGGAAGGTTACATTGATAACTACGCTGTTGAAGGCGAGGGTATCGAAAAGAAAATCGTCGTTACTCTGAAGTATGGTCCTCGTGGTGAAAAGGTCATCACAGGTATCAAGAGAATCTCCAAGCCAGGTCTTCGTGTTTATGCCAAGGGCGATAACCTGCCTAAGGTACTCAATGGCTTAGGAGTTGCCATCATCTCCACATCCAACGGAATGATGACAGACCGTGAAGCACGCAAGCAGCACATCGGCGGTGAAGTCATCGCTTATGTCTGGTAATCAGGGAAAGGAATAAATTGAATGTCACGTATCGGAAATAAAACGATTACCATTCCTGAAGGCGTTGAAATCAACGTAGCTGAAGGCAATGAAGTGACTGTAAAGGGACCTAAGGGAACTCTGACAAAGACATTCTCCCCATTGATGGATATTGTCATCGATGCAGGTATCATTACAGTCAAGCGTCCAAATGACGAAAAGACAACAAAGCAGTTACACGGAACAACACGTGCATTACTTGCTACAATGGTTGAAGGTGTATCCAAGGGTTACACAAAGACACTGAAGATCGTCGGTATCGGTTACCGCTGCGCATTAAAGGGCAGCACACTGACACTGAACGTCGGTTACTCTCATGAAGTAAACATCGAAGTTCCAGCAAATGTTACAGTAACTGTACCTGACACAACAACAATCACTGTTACAGGTATCGACAAGCAGGATGTTGGTCAGTTTGCTGCAGTTGTAAGAGCAGTCAAGAAGCCAGAACCATACGGTGGAAAGGGTATTCGTTATGTTGACGAAGTTGTCCGTCGTAAGGAAGGTAAGACAGCTGCGTCCAAAAAATAATGGGAAGGAGAGAGTAAGAACATGCTGAAATTACAGAATAGAAATGAAGAACGTATTCGTCGTCATAAGCGTGTACGTCGAGTAGTCAGCGGAACTCCCGACTGCCCAAGATTAAATGTGTTCCGTTCCAATGCACACATCTATGCACAGGTCATCGATGATACAAAGGGAACAACACTGTGTTCCGCAAGCTCCCTCGAACTGAAGCTTGAAAACGGCGGAAACATTGAAGCTGCCAAGAAGGTAGGCGAGGCTGTTGCCAAGAAGTGCCTCGAAGCCGGTATCGAAGCTGTACGCTTTGACCGTGGCGGTTATGTATATCACGGAAGAGTCCAGGCACTGGCTGATGCTGCCAGAGAAGCAGGACTGAAGTTCTAAGGAAGGAGAAGATCAATGCCAACAGAAATGAATAACGCACGTCCGGAAAAGAATTCCGAACGTGGACAGCGTAACGCTCGTAAGCCTTTCAAGAAGCGTGAACCAAAAGAATTCGACAGCGTAGTCGTCTCCATCAACCGTGTATCCAAGACAACTAAGGGTGGACGTACAATGCGTTTCTCTGCTCTGGTTGTTGTAGGTGACCATAAGGGCCGTATCGGATTTGGAATGGGCAAGGCAACAGAAGTTCCAGATGCAATCCGTAAGGCTGAAGAAGCTGCTAACAAGAATGTGTTCAGAGTTAACCTTGTTGAAGGTACAAGAACTGTTCCACATGCAGTAAAGACAACTCATGGTTCAAGTACAGTATTCCTCGCTCCTGCTGCTCCAGGTACTGGAGTCATCGCAGGTGGTGCAGTACGTAACATTCTTGAACTTGCTGGTGTAGCCGATGTTCTTTCCAAGGTAATCGGTTCCCGTACATCCGTAAACGTTGTATATGCAACTCTTGCTGCTCTTAAGGAAATGAGAACAGTTGAAGAAATTGCTAAGATCCGCGGCAAGAAGGTTGCCGAAATCAGATAAGGAGGAGCTCTGTTATGAAACTGAATGAACTGAAAGCGACTGATGGAGCACGCTTCACAAAGAAGAGAATCGGACGTGGCCAGGGCTCCGGCACTGGTAAGACTTCCGGTAAGGGTCAGAAGGGTCAGAACTCCAGATCCGGCGGCGGTGTAGCGATCGGATTTGAAGGTGGCCAGACACCTTTCTTCAAGAGAATGCCAAAGAGAGGCTTCACAAACTATACACGTAAGGAATACGCTATCGTCAACGTTGCAGATCTCAACAGATTTGAAGATGGTGTTACAGTTGACTATGAAGCACTGAAGGCTGCAGGTCTGCTGAAGAAGCACCTCGATGGCGTAAAGGTTCTTGGTGGCGGTAAGCTGGAAAAGAAACTGACAGTCAAGGCTGAAAAGTTCTCTGCTACTGCTGTTAAGGCAATCGAAGAAGCAGGCGGAACAGTAGAGGTACTGTAATCATGATGCACACGTTCGTCAGCTTGTTCAAGAATAAGGATACTCGTAAGAAGATCCTGTTTACTCTGGCAATGCTGCTGATCTACCGCATCGGATCTGCTATTCCTGTTCCTGGTGTTGATGCCAACGCGCTGGCTTCCCAGATTTCAGACAACTCTATCCTGAGCATGATGAATCTTCTCGGTGGTGGTGCTTTGGAAAGACTGAGCCTGTTTGCAATGGGTGTTACACCTTACATTACTGCAAGCATTATCATTCAGCTGCTGTCTATGGATGTCATCCCTGCTCTTACAGAAATGACAAAGTCCGGACAGGCGGGCAGAATGAAAATGGAAAAGATTACCCGTTACCTTGGAGTTGTCCTGTCATTTGTACAGGCCTTCTCCCTGGTTTACGGTTTCGATGTACAGTATCAGGTTCTTGAAAACGCCAATCTGTCAGGTTACCTGTATACGGCAACAGTCATGACTGCAGGTACAATGTTCCTTGTATGGCTTGGTGACAGAGTTTCCATGCACGGTATCGGTAATGGTCTTTCCGTTATCATCTTTGCAGGCATTGTCTCCAACATGCCATCTACATTCGTACAGGTGTTCAATGTACTGGCAGGCGGAACGACACAGGGTGAAATGTTCAATGGTATTCTGCAGTTTGCTCTGTTCTGTCTGATGTATCTTGCGATCATCATCTTCGTTATTGTCATGGAGACTGCTGTCCGTAAGATTCCGATTCAGTACACAAATGGAACAACTGTAAGAAATGGTGCGGATATCACATTCCTGCCGTTGAAAATCAACAGTGCATCTGTGATTCCGGTCATTTTTGCCCAGTCTATCATGACTGCGCCACAGATCATCATCAGCTTCTTCAATACGGATCTTTACAACAAATTAAGTAATTTCCTGTCATTGAGCAAGCCGATGGGACTTACAATCTATGCAGTTCTGACAATTCTGTTCACATTCTTCTATACGGATCTTCAGGTTGATCCTGAACGTATTGCGGAAAACCTTGGTAAGAGTGGAGCTTATATTCCTGGTATTCGTCCAGGCAATGAAACAAAGACATATCTCAAAAAGGTTCTCAACAGAATTACAGTACTGGGTGCTGCAGGCCTGACATTTGTAGCAGTTATTCCGTATCTGCTGCCAATGGTAACTTCACTTCCTAACAGCATTTCCATCGGTGGTACCGGTATTATTATCGTTGTCGGTGTCGCAATGGAAACAATGAACCAGCTGAAAGGACAATTAACACAAAAACAGTATCACGGATTCCTGAATTGATATTATAATCAATTTAAAGGAGATACATTATGAACATTCTTATTATGGGTCCTGCGGGTGCAGGCAAGGGCACAATGTCCGAAAGCATCCTCAGACAGTATGACATTCCTCATATTTCTACAGGCGATATGCTCAGAGAAAATGTCAGGAATCATACGAAGCTTGGCGAAGAGGCAAAATCCTACATGGATGCGGGTAAGCTCGTACCGGATGATGTCATCAACGCTATGGTAGAAGACAGACTGAAACAACCTGATTGTGAGAAAGGATATCTGCTCGATGGCTTCCCTCGTACACTTGTACAGGCCCAGGCTTTCGAAAAGATTGAAGAATCTACAGGAAAGCATGTTCAGTGTGTTCTGGCACTGGAAGTAGAATTTGATGCACTGTGTGAAAGAATCACAGGACGCAGAGTCTGCCCTAAGTGTGGCGCAATCTATCATACAGCCACAAAACCATCCAAGGTCGAAGGTGTCTGTGATGCCTGCGGTGGCCCACTGCAGCAGCGCAAGGATGACACAGTCGAACAGCTGAAAGTCAGAATGGATGAGTATGAAAAGAGTACAAAGCCTGTCATTGACTTCTATGAAGCAAGAGGTGTGGTAACACACATTGATGCTTCCAAGTCCCGTGACCTTGTATTCGCTCAGGTTCAGGAAACCCTTGAGAAAATCAGATAAGCAGTGACTGAAGGGAGAAATTCTCCCTTCAGGATCTCTTATATTTAAAAAGGAAACACGTCTACGTTTCTTGTAAAATCCGAATGTATTGACATTCGCATTTTAAGAGGTAAAGTCTCCTTTTACTCCTGAACATATTATTAATACGTAGGCAAAATTTTTAAAGACAGATCATATTATTTCTGTTATAATAGCATATTGTCCGAGGAGGCAAATAGAAAATGAAAGTTAGACCATCTGTAAAACCGATTTGTGATAAGTGCAGAGTCATCAAGCGCAATGGCGTTGTAATGGTAATCTGCGAAAACCCTAAGCATAAGCAGAGACAGGGTTAATTTAAGGAAAGGATAAGGAGAATAAACTATGCCACGTTTTGCCGGTGTCGATATTCCTCGTAATAAAGTAATTGGAGTATCTTTGACATATATTTATGGTATTGGCCCTACAACAGCCAAGAAGATTCTTGCTGCAGCAGGTGTTGATCCGGAAACAAGAACAAACGACCTGACGGATGAACAGGAAACAGCAATCCGTAACCAGATCGATTCCATCAAGACTGAAGGTGACCTTCGTCGTGAAACAGCGCTGAATATCAAGCGTCTGATGGAAATCGGCTGCTACCGCGGTATGCGTCATAGAAGAGGACTGCCTGTTCGTGGACAGCGTACAAAGACAAACGCTCGTACAAGAAAAGGACCACGTCGTACAGTCGCTAACAAGAAGAAGTAAGGAGGAACACTCATGGCAGGTAATAACAAGAAAAAGGCCGTTGTTCGTAAGAAGAAGGTCAAGAGAAACGTCGCCAAGGGCGTCGCTCATATCCATTCAACATTCAATAACACAATCGTTACTATTTCTGATGAAGCAGGTAACGTTATTTCCTGGAGCTCTGCAGGTGCTTTAGGTTACAAGGGCTCCCGTAAGTCCACACCATACGTTGCTCAGCTTTGTGCTGAAGCAGCAGCTAAGGCAGCAGTTCAGCAGGGTCTGAAGTCTGTTGAAGTAAACGTTAAGGGACCTGGTGCAGGTCGTGAATCTGCTGTACGTTCTCTGCAGGTTGCAGGACTTGAAATTACAGCAATCAATGATGTAACACCAATTCCTCATAACGGATGCCGTCCACCTAAGAAACCACGTGGATAATCAAACAAGAACAGGAGGATTGTATGCAGAAATTTGAACGCGCCGATTTTGAAGTAGCAGAATATGTAGATTCTGAAAACTACGGTAAATTTGTCCTGTCTCCATTGGAGAGAGGTTTTGGTACAACAATCGGGAATGCGCTCCGCAGGGTCCTGCTTTCCTCCCTTCCTGGAGCTGCCGTTTTCTCGATCAAGGTAGATGGTGTTTACCATGAATTTACAACGATCTCTGGTGTAAGAGAAGACGTTTCCATGATCATCTTGAATCTCAAGAAACTGGTCATGAAGATCGAAGACGACGAAGTCTATGATCTGCAGATCTCCGCTAAGGGACCATGCACGATCACAGCTGGAGATATTATCTGTCCAGCACAGGTTGAGATTCTGAATAAGGATCTGGAAATTGCACATCTTGAAAAGGATGTCAGCCTTGAAATGGAACTGAAGGCCAAGAATGGTCGTGGTTACATTTCAGCCGATATCAACAAGCGTATGAATCAGGGTAATTCTCAGGGAATTGGAACGGTTTATACAGACTCCATCTTCACACCAATCACGAAGGTTGCCTACAATGTTGAACCAACACGTGTAGGAGAAAACGTCAAGTATGATTCCTGTGTCATGGAAATCTGGACTGATGGTTCCATCAATCCGCAGAAGGCTCTTGCTCTTGCAGCTAAGATTCTGATTGACCATCTTGATATTGTTGCCAACATCAACGATGACGTGATGAATATGGAAAATGTCATGAAGCAGGGCAATACAGAATCTACAAATAAGGGTACTCAGATGATGATTGAAGATCTTGATCTGTCCGTACGCTCTTATAACTGCCTGAAGCGCGCTGGTATCGCAACAGTTGAAGAACTGACACAGAAGACTGAGGAAGAAATGATGAGAGTCAGAAACCTCGGTAAGAAATCTCTGAAAGAGGTTAAGGATAAGCTGATCGACCTTGGTCTTGGCTTCAAATCCTTTGAATAACTGGAGGAACGTATATGTGGAATCGTAAGTTTGGTAGAAACGCTGATCATCGTAAGGCTATGTTAAGAAATCTCGCTACTTCTGTCATTATGTATGGCAAGGTTGAGACAACTTATGCAAAGGCTATGGATATGCGTTCTGTAGTAGATGAATTAATCACTCTCGGTAAAAGAGGTGATCTGTCCGCTCGTCGTCAGGCAGCTGCATTCATTCGTAATGTAGTAGCTGATGAAAAGACACAGCAGACAGTACTGCAGAAGCTGTTCTCCGATGTAGCTCCAAAGTATGCAGATCGTAACGGCGGATACACAAGAGTTGTTAAGACTGGTGTCCGTAAGGGTGATGCTGCTTCGATGGCTTACATCGAACTGGTATAATCAGTAGAAAGCAAATGAAAGACACGGTTGAAAAAATCGTGCCTTTTTTGTATTTCCGGGGAAATTCCTAGTCAATATTTTTCTGTGAAAACTCTCTGTAGTTCAGAACATACATCCTGGAATACAGAATGTTCAGAAAGTAGTCCATACAGGCTTGAGAGAAGAATGTTGATATTCGATGGTATTTCTGTTCTTTTGCAGGAATTACAAGTACGACATCGCTTACCCTTGCTAAAGGAGATGATCCATTTCCGGTGATGGAAACAATTTTTACACCATTCCGCTTCAGGATTTTAGCTGTTGTGAGTGTTGGAGTGGTTGAACCGGAATAACTCAGTATCAGAGCAGCATCAACACTGTCGAGTGTATCTGCCTGATGATTCTGTTCACCATATACAGGTGTTGCGAGAAAATGAATACCAAGGCGCATCATACGAGTCTGAAAAGCAAGTCCTGCAAGATAGGCATCTCCAATTCCAAATAACGCTTTATGACGTGCATTCATAAGCAGATCTGCCGCTTTATTCATGTCAGCAATATTCAGCATTCTACGTGCTTCGTTGAGTGACTGATCAGTGATTTTCTTCAAACTGTTGGCAATTTCCATTGTTGAACTGTCTGGATGAAAAGGGAAACTAGGATCCAAAAGATCGTTATCGTTTTCGGTTGTTTCAATTTCTCTTGCTAACGATATTTTCAGCTGCTTATAACCGGAGAGCCCGATTCTCTGACATAAGCGCATGACTGCTGTAGAAGATGTATATGTTTTCTGTGCAAGTTGCTGGATGGACATCTCGACTACTTCATCTTTATGGCTGAGTATGTAGCCAGCAATTGTCATATCTGTTGTGGAAAAGTTCACCTTTTCTTTCAGTTGATTCACTATGTTCATACATCTATTGTAACAGAATTCCGGAAATACAGAAGAAAAGCATAGAATTTCCGGAATATTGTTCCACCTTTCAGGAAAGTCATTCCTTTTATCTTTAAGTTCATGTATTGTAAGAATGCTCAAAGGAGAAAGAAAAAATGACAGAAAACAAAGGCGTAAAGATCGTTACGATTGGTGGTGGCTCCAGCTACACACCAGAACTCATGCAGGGTTTCATCAAGAGATATGAAACACTTCCGATTCGTGAAATCTGGCTCGTAGACATTCCGGAAGGAGAAGAAAAGCTGAACATCGTCGGTGCTCTGGCACAGAGAATGTGGGATGCTTCTCCATATGATGTTAAGGTTCACCTGACACTGGATCGTCGCGAAGCTCTGAAGGATGCAGATTTCGTTACAACACAGTTCCGTGTAGGTCTGCTGAATGCACGTATCAAGGATGAAAGAATCCCATTAAGTCATGGCCAGCTTGGTCAGGAAACAAACGGTGCTGGTGGTATGTTCAAGCTGCTGAGAACTGCTCCAGTCATCAAGGCAATTGTTGAAGATATGAAGGAACTGTGCCCAAATGCATGGCTCATCAACTTCACAAACCCATCTGGTATGATCACTGAAACAGTTATCAGACAGTGCGGATGGAAGAGATGCATTGGCCTGTGCAACGTTCCGGTTAACATCATGCTCCAGGAACCTGAAATGCTCGGCAAGAAGCCGGAAGATCTGACATATGAATTCGGCGGTCTGAATCATTTCCATTTCCACCGTGTATTCGATGGTAAGACAGGTGAAAACCTGACTCATGAAGTTGCACGTAAGATGATGGAAGACGACAAGTCCAACATGCAGAACATCGCAAATGAAAAGTTCCTGCTCGATCAGCTGCTCTCCATGGATTGTCTGCCATGTGGATACCACAGATACTACTATCTGACAGATGAAATGATGAAGAAGGAACTTGAAGAATTCGGCAAGCATGAAACACGTGCTGAAAGTGTAAAGGCTGTTGAAGCTGAACTGTTCGAACTCTACAAGGACCCTAACCTCCATGAAATGCCTGAACTGCTGAAGAAGCGTGGTGGTAAGTACTACAGTGATGCAGCCTGCGAAACAATCAACTCCATCTACAACAATGCAGGTACAGTCATGGTAGTATCTACTGAAAACAGGGGCGCATTACCGGATCTGCCAGCTGATGCAATCGTAGAAGTTTCTGCAAGAATCACACGTCATGGTGCTGAACCGATTGCATTCGGTCATATGGAACCAGCTGTTCGTGGTATGGTTCAGATCATGAAGGCTATGGAAGAAACAATCATCGAAGCTGCTCTGACAGGTAACTATAATAAGGCTTTGGAAGCATTCCAGATCAACCCTCTTGTCAGACATGGCAAGTGTGCTCAGGATCTGCTGGATGAAATGCTGGTAGCTCATAAGAAGTATCTGCCTGCATTTGCTGAAAAGATTGCTGAACTGGAAGCACGTGGTGTTACTGTTCAGGATGAAACAGCAAGAAAGCTCTGTGAAGCAGGTCTTTAATCTGATTGATGAAAAGCGTAGTGTAACTGGTACACTATGCTTTTTTAGTCATATTTTGCACGTATTTTCTCACGATTAGAACAGACTGCATAAACATATAGAAACTGTCTGTCTTCTATGGCAGAAGGAATCATGTTCCCGATTTTTTGCACAATTGGGGATCACGGATGATAACGAGCACAACAGTTGCCTCATTCTTGGAAATTTGTTCCCGATTCCTTCAAGAATATGAATTTGGATGTTTCGGAAGGCTTCGTACACGGTCAGATCCAACGGGTAATTGTCATACCGCATCTCTGCCAGCTGCATGAGTTCCTGGTTTTGAATCGGTCTAATCTCTATAAGATGAAAAGTGTTCGGTGTGTTACCATACAAAAGGATACAGTATAACGTTCCTTCATAAAAGATACTTCGTAAACGGTATAGACGTACTGTAAATGGACAGCAGGAGTGTAAGAAAACACTTCTGTTTTCATTTTGTTGCACGTGAAAATGGTTTCATCAAAAGAAAATTGTTTTCATCGGTGAAGATTAAGTATAAAATACAGTGGTGTTTTTTAAAGAAGAAGGAGAAATCTAACATGAACGCATATGTTGAAAGAGTAATCGAAGAAACAAAGAAAAAGAATGCTGATCAGCCTGAATTTCTGCAGACTGTGACAGAAGTTCTGACATCCATTGCTCCGGTTGTCGATGCACATCCGGAATATGAAGCAAATGCACTTCTGGAAAGAATCGTTGAACCGGAAAGACAGATCATGTTCCGTGTAGCTTGGACTGATGATGAAGGTAAGCCACATGTAAACCGTGGTTACAGAATTCAGTTCAATGGCGCACTTGGTCCTTACAAGGGAGGTCTTCGTTTCCATCCGACAGTCAATTTGTCCATTCTCAAGTTCCTTGGCTTTGAACAGATTTTCAAGAATTCTCTTACAACACTGCCGATCGGTGGTGCAAAAGGTGGCAGCGATTTCGATCCTCATGGAAAGAGTGATGCTGAAATCATGCGTTTCTGCCAGGCTTTCATGACGGAACTGCAAAGACACATCGGACCATCTGTTGACGTTCCTGCAGGTGATATTGGTGTAGGTGGAAGAGAGATCGGTTATATGTTCGGTCAGTATAGAAGAATCAGAGATTCCTGGGACAATGGTGTTCTGACAGGTAAGCCTCTGACATATGGTGGATCTCTGATCCGTCCGGAAGCTACAGGCTATGGTGTTCTGTATTATGCACAGCAGGTTTTCGCTCATGAAAACGATGATATCAAGGGTAAGACATTTGCTCTGTCCGGTTATGGTAACGTTGCCTGGGGTGCAGCAAAGAAGATTGCTGAACTCGGTGGTAAGGTAGTTACAATCTCCGGTCACAATGGATATGTATATGATCCAGAAGGAATTGTGACTGAAGAAAAGATCAATTACCTGCTTGAAATGAGAGCATCCAAGAATGCAAACATCAGAATGTATGCTGAAAAGTTCGGCTGTGAATTCCATGAAGGTGAAAAGCCATGGGGCGTCAAGGTTGATGTTGCAATTCCATGTGCAGCTCAGAATGAAATCGGCATGAAGGAAGCAGAGCAGATTGTCGCAAATGGTACAAAGTATTACTTTGAAGGTGCGAATATGCCAGCAACAAACGAAGCAATTGAATACATGCAGGCACATGGCGTTATCGTCGGTCCAGCAAAGGCAGTCAATGCCGGTGGTGTAGCTGTATCCGCTCTTGAAATGTCTCAGAACTCTGAAAGACTTTCCTGGACAAGTGAAGAAGTAGATGCAAAGCTGTATAACATCATGAAGTCCATTCATGATGCATCTGCAGCATCTGCTGAAGAATATGGTCTTGGATATGATCTGGTCAAGGGTGCAAACATCGCAGGATTCCAGAAAGTTGCTGATGCGATGATGAGTCAGGGATTGTTCTGATTCCAAAAATCGAAACTCTGTAAAATGAAGAACCGAAGTATAATGACCTCGGTTCTTTCATTTGGAGGACTCAATGAACAGATTTATGATCAGTTGAGATACGTTCTTCTGAAACTGATCATCTATTTGAGTATTTTTTTATTTTGTTTGGCTGCAATTTGTGTACACATATTTATCTACATATAAACAGAAGGAAAACTGCAAAAAAGAACCGTACAGAAGCTGTACTGGGAGAACGATGAAAAAGGAGCAGCCAGACGGTTGGAGAAGTGGAAGAAATACTCGCTATATCAGGACATCACATGTTATGTGAAAGGGGGAAAACATGTCTGTTAATTCACTTACAGAAGGTTCCATTCTGAAACCTTTGATGAAATTTGCCGTTCCGGTAATTATTGCTTTGATTCTGCAGTCTTTATATGGTGCAGTTGACCTGATGGTCGTCGGTCAGTTTGCTACAAGTGGAGAAGTATCTGCAGTAGCTACCGGCTCTCAGATTATGCATACACTGACACAGGTTGTAGCAGGTCTTTCCATGGGTACAACCATTCTGATCGGGCAGCAGCTTGGCGAAGGAAAACGAAGAGAGGCAGGTAAGACAGTAGGAGCATCCATCGCTTTCTTTGCTGTGTTTGGTATCATCCTGTCTGTTGCAGTGGGGCTCAATGCATCCGGTATTTCCACATTGATGAACGCCCCTGTGGAAGCTTTTGATCAAACGGTATCCTATGTGACAATCTGTGGATTCGGTCTTGTCTTCATTACAGCCTATAACCTTCTTGGCTCTTTGTTCCGTGGGCTTGGTAACTCCAAGCTTCCACTGTTCTCCGTTGCGATTGCGGCTGTGATCAACATCTTTGCCGATCTGCTGTTTGTGGCAGTTTTCCACATGGGAGCGATGGGCGCAGCATTCGCTACAGTCATTTCTCAGACAGTCAGTGTTCTGATTTCCTTTGTCATCATCGGCAGAATTGAACTGCCGTTTACATTTGAAAAGAAGGATATCCGCTTTGATGGATCCATTATCAGAAGAATTGTCGGATTTGGTGCGCCACTTGCTCTTGCGGATTTACTGGTAGGTATGTCCTTTCTGATTATCGGTGCGATTGTCAACTCATTAGGTGTTATTGCCAGTGCTGGTGTTGGTGTAGCTGAAAAGGTATGCTCCTTTATTATGCTTGTGCCATCAGCCTTCTCTCAATCCATGGCAGCCTTTGTTGCCCAGAACTATGGTGCTGGTAAGATGGATCGTGCACATAAGGGACTTGCTTATGGTATCGGTATTTCCTTTGCGATTGGTGTTGTCATGGCGTGGTCTTCCTTTTTCCATGGCGATCTGATGTGCCGCCTGTTTGCTTCCGATGAAGCGGTCATCTTAAGCGGTTGGGAATATCTGAAAGCTTATTCGATCGACTGTATGCTGACGCCATTCTTCTTCTGTCTGACCGGTTATTTCAATGGTTGTGGAGATACGAAGTTTGTCATGGTACAGAATCTGTTTGGTGCAATCTGCATCCGTGTGCCTGTCTCCTGGTTTATGGCCCAGATTACACCGGTATCTCTGTTCAGAATCGGTCTGGCAACACCATCTTCTTCCCTTGTACAGTGCGTTCTGTGTATTGGATATCTGTTCCTGGTATCCATGAAAAAGGAAAAGAAGAGAGTTTCCGCCTGAGTATCTGACTCCGTTGTTTCTTCAGACAATGGAGTTTTCTTTTGCAGATATGGTATGATTTTTCCATGAACGAAAAAAAGAAAACTGAATTACTGCATGTCTTACGGACATGTATGCAATGGGGTGTGAACTTTCTTGCGGTGTACAGTCTGATGGTAGTTGTTGCTGCTATGCAGGTGGGAGTAGGAAATGGATTTATTGTACTTGTAGCAGGGATGGTATGGCTTGGATGTATGGCGGCAGATGTGCTGCTTGGAATAAACGAATCTGAAGAATATACCCGTTTCTGCTGGATTGTGGATAGTATCTGTCTGAGTATTATGATGGCAGTATTGAATCCGGTCTGTGGTTTAGCAACAGCAGTATTCTGTATTGTTGAAATACTGCTGAAAAGAAAATGGAACAGCAGAATAATGATGTGGTGTGGCAGTATCATATCATCCGTATGCCTGTCTCATTTTATTATGAATCAACTGCAGAATTCTTCAGCTGTGGCTTTGGGATTGAGTCTTCTTGTTCTGCAGGCAGTACACCAGAAGAAATGGCTGGAGTGTAATCCGCTTGAATATATGACATTACAGCTCCATTCAGAACAGGAAAAAGAAAAAGCATCTATGATGTTAATGGTGTCTGATCTGATTGCATGTTCCTGTATGATTGCTTTAGGTGTGCTGTATGGCAGATTCGGATTGTATGCTGTTCAGCAGAAGGCGCTGTTTATTTCTATGGAAGCAGATCTTATGACTGCTGGAATCATGGCTGTGATCTGTATCTGTCATTTTCTGAAGGATCGATACAGCTTTGGAGATATGAGTAAACAGGAAAAAACAGCAGTTCCATGGATGCAGAGCAGTCTTTCCTGTGTTGCGTTATATTCACTCTGGCTGATGAACTGTTCGCATCTGATTGCCGGTTTTTCCATCCTCTATCTGCTGATTCTCTGTGCTGTGATTTGTCTTGTTAAAAGGTTTACTGGAGGATCTTCGTCTTTTACAAAAGCCATGCTGGCAGTATGGGCAACGATCTATATGGTCAGTGTCTTCTTGCTTGTTTATAACGGGTATGATGGAATACAGATTAATGCGATCACACTTTCTCAGGTGGCTGCAGGTTGTGCAATGATCTATCTGCAGTTTATTCGTGGAAAGGGTATATTATGAAACAGGCACTGTACGTTTGGATTGGGTTAATGAGTCTGATTACCTTTGTTACCTTCGGTGTAGATAAACGTAGAGCAGTCCGACATCAATATCGAATCAGTGAAAAGGCACTGCTTACCATTTCCATCATTGGTGGAGGTATTGGCGGCTGGCTTGGGATGAAAATGTTTCACCACAAAACACAGAAACCGAAGTTTCTGATTGTTTCATTTTCTGCAATGATTTGGATTTTTGCGATTGTGGCATGTATACTGAATGTAATTTGAAAGAAGAGGAAAAGATATGGCAATCAAGGCAATTCTGCTTGATATTGATGGAACACTGACAAATTCAAAGAAAGAAATTACGCCAATGACCAGGGAAGTGCTGTTAAAGGCACAGGCAAAAGGTATCCGTCTTGTCATCGCAAGCGGCAGACCTGCAAAGGGGCTGTTCCAGTATGGAGATCAACTGGAAATGCGTTATAACCATGGTGTATTTGTATGTTATAACGGTGCGCGTGTTGTGGATTGTGAAACAGGTGATGTACTTGTAGATATCACAATTGATAAGGAAACAACAAAGGAAGTTCTCCGTCATATGAAGAATTTCAATGTCAAGCCTGTCATTACGCATGGCTCTCATATGGTGGTTGAAGATGTATATAACTGCATGGTTAATGACCATGGAAGAGAATTCAATGTCATTGAATATGAATCACGTATGAACGGATACCGTCTGATGGAAACGGAAGATCTGGAAAACTTCATTGATTTCCCGGTTAATAAGATTCTGACAGCAGGTGATTCTGCGTATCTTGAAGAACACTATAAGGAAATGTCAGCACCATTTGAAGGAAGACTTTCCATGATGTTTACAGCAAACTTCTACTATGAATTCACCGCAATGAATGTCAACAAGGGCAGATCTCTTGCGCTGGCAATGGAAAGACTTGGAATAAAGCCAGAAGAATGTATTGCCTTTGGTGATGCACAGAACGACATCTCCATGCTTGAATTTGCAGGGATTGGTGTTGCAATGGGTAATGCACAGAAGGCTGTACTTGAAATGGCAGATGAAATCACGGATGATAACGAACATGACGGTATCGCAAAGAGTCTGCTGAAGCATATTGATTTATAAAAGGAATGGCAGTGCACAGGCATTGCCATTTTCAGAAGGAAGGGATGTATATGAACCGTGTGGAAATACTGAAACTGCTGGATGATAAAAAGATTCCATATGAAATCACAGAACATGAAGCTATTTTCAATATGGAAGAAGCAGGGCATGTAAAAATGCCATATCCGGAAGCAGAAGCCAAGAATCTGTTTCTGCGGGATGATAAGAAAAGAAACTGGTACCTGGTAACTGTCAAGGGTCATAAAAAGCTTGATCTGAGAAGATTTCAGGCAGAGCATGGAACAAGACGTCTGTCTTTTGCTTCAGATCATGATCTGATGAAATATCTGAAACTGATTCCAGGAGCTGTCACTCCATTTGGTCTTCTCAATGATGATACCTGTACCGTACAGTTTTTTCTGGACAGCGATTTCCTGCATGAAAGGATTGGCGTACATCCCAATGACAATACTGCATCCATATGGATGCATACAGACGATCTTGTTTCCATTATACAGGAACATGGAAATCCTGTTACAATAACAGAAATGAAGGAGGACTGACACATGACATTTTTAGAGTTAGCTGAAAAGAGATATTCTGTAAAGAGCTTTACAGATCAGCCAATAGAAGAAGAAAAACTGCGGAAAATACTGCTTGCTGGAAAACTTGCACCAACAGCGAAGAACAATCAACCTCAGAAAATATATATCATTCAGAGTGAAGAAGGACTGAAAAAGATTAACGAACTGAGTCCATGTATCTACGGAGCTAAGACGGTGCTTCTTCTTGGATATGACAATACACTGGAATGGAACAGTATCTTTGAAGAAGGTGTTCATTCAGGAGTAGAAGATATCTCCATCGTAGCAACACACATGATGCTGGAAGCAGCAGATCTTGGTGTTGGTTCATGCTGGGTAAACTATTTTCCTAACACAAAGACAAGGGATGCATTTCATCTTCCAGAAACCTTTGTGCCGGTATTACTGATGCCGATCGGGTATCCGGATGAAAAGGGAGTTCCATTACCAAACCACACAAAATTCAGAGATGACAGTGAAATAATTGAATATCTGTAAAATAGCCGGGTGACTGCAAGTACACCCGGTTGTTTTACCATTTATAACACCTATGCATATTTTATCTGCCATTTTTATGCAACTGTTGCATATTTTTGGCACATAAAATATGCATGCGAAAGAATTTCCTGTTGAAAGACATGATTATTCTGACTGTAAAGGCATTCTGAGATGTTTGAATTTCCTTATTGTCAAAGGGTTTGACATGTGTTAATATCATAGGGCTTAGAGCACTTTCTTTATGCTCGCATAGAAGCATAAGGCAGAAGGGAGATTAAAAAATATGAAACAGGGTATTCATCCAGCTTATCACAAGGCAAAGGTTATCTGCACATCCTGCGGTTCCGAATTCGAAACAGGTTCCGTATTAAAGGAAATCAAGGTAGATACATGCTCTAACTGCCACCCATTCTACACAGGTAGACAGAGATTCGCAGCTGCAGCAGGCCAGATTGAAAAGTTCAATAAGAAGTACGGACTTAAGTAAGAAAGTGCAGATCTCAGCATTGGGGTCTGCATTTTACTTTGTGTAGTATAATAACGATGAAATACGTAATAACAGTGAGGAACTATGGACGCATTTAGAGAAAAACTGATCGCAATAGAAAAACAGTACGATGAGATCACAGAAGAATTAGGAAGTGAATCCATCGCACAGGATATAAAAAAACTGACAAAACTTTCCAGAGAACAGGCCAGACTGAAAGGATCAGTCGATGCATGGCATCAGCTGAAGCATCTGGATCAGACCATTGAGGAAGCTGAACTGATGGTAAAGGATGAAGACCTGGAAATCCGTGAAATGGCGCAGATGGAACTGGAAGAATCCACAGCAGAAAGAGAAGCATTACTGGAAAAGATTCAGAAGATGCTTATTCCAAGAGATCCGGAAGATGAATGTGATGTCATCATGGAAATCAGAGGTGGAGCTGGTGGAGATGAAGGTAATATCTTTGCGGGTGACTTATACAGAATGTATACAAGATATGCGGAAAGCAGAGGTTGGAAGGTTACAGTCATGGAAGCTTCCGTATCAGAAGCCGGTGGTTTCTCACAGATAGTATTCTCCATCAAGGGAGAAGATGTATATAAGTATCTGAAGTGGGAATCAGGTGTACATCGTGTCCAGAGAGTGCCTAAGACAGAAACACAGGGCAGAATTCATACTTCTACAGCGACTGTTTTATGTCAGCCTGAAATTGAAGAAGATGTATTTGAACTGGATATGAAAGATCTGACTATTGAAACACACAGAGCTTCTGGTGCAGGTGGTCAGCACATCAATAAAACTGACTCTGCAGTTCGTATTGTTCATATTCCTACAGGTATTATGGTTAACTGTCAGGAAGGCAGATCTCAGATTGAAAACAGAGAAACAGCTCTTCGTATTATCAGGTCCAGAGTCTATGAAGAAGTGCAGAGACAGAAAGAAGAAGCAGCTGGTAAAGAAAGAAGAGCCAAGATCGGTACAGGAGATCGATCTGAAAAGATCAGAACATACAACTATCCTCAGAATCGTGTAACAGATCATAGAATTCACTTCACAACAAACCATCTTGACATCATCATGGAAGGTAAGCTGGATGAAGTCATTGATGCACTACAGACAGAGGAAGAGAGAAAGAAGCTGGAAGGAGAAAATTTATGACAACCTTTGCATCAGCTGTCAGAAGCTATGAAAAGCAGTGTCTGAATAAAGATATTCCTTCAGAAACAGTCATGGCTTTTCTTGTAGAACTGTCTCAAAGAGAAAGATACGACCTGTATCTGCATTATGAAGAGGAAATGCCGGAAGTATTAGAAACGGAATTCAATGCAGGAATGGAGCGTATTCTAAACTATGAACCGATGGAACATGTATTAGGTTATTCCTGGTTCTATGGATATAAGTTCATCGTGAATGAAGATGTTCTGATTCCTCGTCCTGAAACAGAAGAATTATGTGCCAACGTATTATCACGTATTGATGAGCACTTCCCAAAGCAGGATATTGATGTATGTGATGTTGGTACAGGATCAGGTGCGATTGCGGTTGTCCTGGCTAAGGAAGAACCTCATGTACATATGTCTGCGACAGATATCAGTGAAGAAGCACTTGTTACCGCAAGAAAGAATGCGGAAAACAATGGAGCTGATATCACATTTACAGCAGGTGATATGTTAAAGCCGTTAATGGAACAGGGAGTGAAGCTGGATGTTCTTGTATCCAATCCTCCTTATATTCCACAGGAAGAAGTAATGGAAAAATCTGTTGTGGATTTTGAACCTCACGTTGCCTTATTTGGTGGAGAAGATGGATTGAAGTTCTACAGACAGATCTTTGCAGACTGCAGAAATGTACTCAAGGATAAGGCATTTATGGCTTTTGAAATGGGTTGGGATCAAAGAGAGAGAATGTCCGCATTGGTAGAGGAAATGCTGCCGGGAACAAGATATGAGATCCTTCAGGATATGAATGGTAAGGATCGTATGCTGTTTGTATATTTTAACTGTAAATAGGATTTGCATTTCAGGGAAAAGTTATGTGAACAAACTTAAACGGTTTTATAACAGTCATAGATGATTTGGTTATGATGGTAAGGAGAATGTTAAATATGGAATTGTCATTTTATACAATAAAGGATACCAAAAAAGAATTGTTCGCGACAGAAGAATTGCATTTAGGGTTAAATAAAATCAATATTGTGTTACCGGTGTTTGATCAATTTGATGAAATAGTATGTGAATGGAACAATCCTGGAGCATGTGTTGTGACGGGAATAAATACAGGATTTTATGAGAATTTGTTAATCGTTTCGAGTAATGGAGTAAACGATGAGAATCTTCATCTTTTTGACATGCCTTTCTGTAGCCTGGGGCTGAAGAAAAGTAAAGAAGCCAAGCATGATGAAGAAACAGTAACTGTAAACTTCTCGATTAGGTGTTATTCGTACCCTGATGATCGTGCATATATCACTGCGATCGGAAACGTAATTGAATCATTAGGGCCAATGAAGGATAAATATAAGACAAGATGTGAACTGGCTTTACATGATTATACAGAAATGAGAAACAGTACATTCTGGAGATTGACAGCAGTTCCAAGAAAAATTGTTGAACGGATCAGAACAGGTAATTATTCATTACCAGCAGCTTTACGGACAAAAACTAACGTTCAGGTTCCGAATGTTACAGACATTACTAAACATAGAAGAGAATCTGAAGAAAAGCATGTATTTGAGCATCCCGTAAAATTCTCCATTCTAGTGCCTTTATATAACACACCACCTCGGTTTTTGAAAGAAATGATTATTTCTGTACAGAGGCAGACATATTCAAATTGGGAATTGTGTTTGGCAGATGCCAGTGATAAAAGTCAGGCAAAAGTAGCTTCTATAGTAAAAAAATTTGCACAAAATGACAGCCGTATAAAATATCTTCAATTAGCAGAAAACAGAGGTATTTCCTACAACACAAATGAATGCGAGAAGATGGCAACTGGTGACTACATTGCTTTATTAGATCATGATGATCTTCTTCATCCGTCTGCACTGTACATGTCGATGAAAGCAATTGAAGAAGAGGGAGCAGATTTCACATATACAGATGAGGTGACTTTTGAGGGGACTAACATCAATAAATTTATTACAATAAACTATAAATGTGATTATGCAAAAGATACACTGATATCTAACAATTATATCTGCCATTTTTCTACATTTAAAAAGCAGTTATTTGAAGATTGTGGCGGATTCCAGGATAAATACAATGGAAGTCAAGATCATGCTCTGATTCTTCAATTAACTTCTAAAGCCAGTAAAGTAGTGCATATTCCTGAAATTCTGTATTTTTGGAGAAGTCATAATAACTCAACGGCTCAAAATATTGAGGCAAAACCATATGCAATTAGAGCTGGTTATAATGCAGTAAAGGATTTTCTGGGGGAACAGGGGATTCATTGTGAAGTAACAAGTTCTCCTGCTGCTAAAACAATTTATCACGTTCATTATGAACTTTTGGGAAAACCGAAAATCAGTATTATTATCCCAAATAAAAACTGTTATCCAGTATTAAAAAACTGTATTGATTCTGTTTTTGCAAAGACAGAATATGATAATTATGAAATTGTTGTGGTAGACAATGGTAGTACCGAATACACTTTGATGAATTATTACGAAGAATTACAAAGTTATCCAAATGTAAAAATTCTGAAGTATGACAAAGAATTTAATTATGCTGCAATTAATAATTATGCGGTTCATAACGCAACAGGGGAGTATATTGTTTTTTTGAATAATGATACTGAAGTAATATCTGCGGAATGGTTGTCTGAAATGCTGATGTATGCCCAAAGAGCAGATGTGGGTGCTGTTGGGGCAAAGTTAATTTATCCAAATGAAACAATTCAACATGCTGGCATCATTATTGGTGCTGGAGAAGACCACATTGCCGCCCATGCTCATTTAGGATGGTCGAGAAATACAGTAGGATATATGGGGAAACTCTGTTATGTCTCTAATGTGATGGCAGTAACTGGAGCATGTTTAATGACTAAAAAATCCACTTTTATTGGTGTGGGAGGATTCGATGAGAAAAATTTCGCAGTAGCATATAATGATGTGGATTACTGTCTGAAATTATATCAAGAAGGTTTTAATAATGTTTTTAATCCTTTTGCTGAATTGTATCATTATGAATCAATTTCTCGGGGTTCTGATCGTGTTGGTGAAAATAAGGAACGGTTTGATAGAGAAGTTGCTGCATTTAGAAAAAAATGGGGATCAGTACTTGAAAATGGGGATCCATACTATAATGTACATCTTTCAGAGGATGCTTTATATAAAATTCCTTGGTTTGATGAGTAATTGGAGTATATAAGAGGCATTTGGAAATGATAAAGCTTAGAAAGATCTGTAATATTATTCTATTAACTATCACTATGTTGATAGAAATGATGATTATAAATGTTTCGAACAATCTGATACAGGGAATTTTCTTGTCCTTCGTAAACATAATATCAGCTGTGTTAATTGTGTGGTTTCAGAAAAATAATAAAAAAGATAATACTTGGTCAATCTTGATATTGTTTATTCTTCTATTATCTTTTTTCAGCATAATAGTCTATGGTGGAATGAAAGTTTTTCCTGCAGTAACACCATATATGCATGTAAAATCGGCAATTCAATCCTTGTTTATCCTGTTTGCGATTTTTGGTGTTGCGTTCTCGTTTTCTGTTTTTTTCCGGTTTGATACTTGGAAGATCTTTGTGTTTGCGGGCGGAATACTTGGCTTATGTATGATGATTATAATCCCTTTAGGTGCAGTTCCTGATGAGGTAATTCATATTCATACTGCATATAGTCTGTCAAATTCAATGATGGGAATAAAGAATTCTGTTGAAGGTTTAATGATGCGAGCAGATGATGCTGTTCGTGGAATAAACGATTTTGGGAGATCTTCATATTATTCTTTAGAACAATATGAAGAGTATTATGCAAATTGCCTGTTGAAGTTATCTGATGCGACAATGATCGAGGCAAACATAAAAGTTTTGGCAATGCGATATCCGTACGCAATCAGTGCATTAGGAATATCCGTTGGTAGATTCTGCGGTCTAGGTACATATCCGACGTTATACCTGGGACGAATGTTTAATTTTCTTGTTTATTTACTTGTGTGCTGTTACACGTTAAAAATATTACCAAAAGGAAAAATTCCTCTTCTTGTTTTGTTGCTGACTCCAATGTCTTTACAACAGGGAATGTCTTATTCTTATGATTCTTTGGTCATCAGCATCTCATGTCTGGCTTTGGCTGAATCTCTGCTGATTATGACAAAACCCTGTTCAGATAATTATGTGAAAGAGTGGTGTTTATCTTTTGTCTTGCTGTGTTTGTTGGGGCCAATTAAAGGACATGCATATATGCTAATTGCGGTATTACCATTAGCTGTCCTTTTTGTTAAATGGGTAAGTGATAAGCCTAAAATCAGAAAAACTGCATTATACGCTTTCTGTATTATGACTGTTTTTGCGATTGTAGCCGTAGTATATGTAATTATTTCAATAAAAATGAATGGGTATACCCCTACTTATGTTGATATCGGTCAAGGGTTGACGGAAGGGTATTCTATTGGATATTTTGTGGATAATCCTGTTGAACTTTTAAAAATAGCTTATCTAACTTTAAAAAGTTATGGTGTAATATATGTATTCCAAGCTATAGGTCAGAATCTAGGATGGTTGGATATAAACATTCCGTTGTTTATTACAGAATGTTTTTGTGTCTTGCTTATACTTTCAGTGTTCCAAGATGATGCAAATGGTATCTATTTGACTTCAAACCAAAGATTTCTTTTTCTTGGTATTTCTGTATTGACTATCTGCTTTATCTTCGGTGGAATGCTACTTCAGTGGTCACCAATTGAAGAAAAATTAATACAGGGTGTGCAGGGAAGATACTTTGTTCCTGTAATTCCTTATCTGATTATGAGTGGTGGTATTAGTATCAGGAAAAGCAGAATTGCCAAGTACCTGGAGATTATTCTTCCGGTTGTTGCAGGAATTCTATCTTTACTTGCTCTCGAAAGCCTAATAGTATTGTATATGATATAAAGAGGTATTATGAATAAAGTATATTGGTGGGTCAGCAGACATCGTGAAGTAATTATGGCAGTAATTGATGCATTTACTGTAGTTGTATCATATCTGCTTGCTTTTTTCATACGTACGGATTTTGGAAGATTGGCTTATCCTTTGGCTACTAATGCACTTTGGGATCATATGATATTTGCGGTAGGGATCAATCTGTTCTCTATTCTTCTTTTCAGAATCAATCGTTCTTTATGGATGTATGTTTCTATCGATGAGGCTCTACGCGTAGGCTGTGCAGTATTTACAGGAAACTTTGCGTGGTGGCTGGTCGTAATAGTCTTGAAGATACCTGAATATATTCGTTCAATTCCAATCATGGCCGGCATTATTCAGCTGATGCTGATGCTTTCACTGAGATTTATGTATCGTATGTTCAGAAGAGATGTCATGCAATCAAGAAGAAGTCATCGTGCATTGATTCTTGGGGCAGGTTCTGCCGGCGCCATGGCATTAAGAGAAATCAGTTATTCTGATCGTTATGATACAAAGATTGTAGGTTTCCTGGATAAAAACCCGAAGAAGGTCAAGAAAAGACTGAGTGGTGTAACTGTTCTTGGAACAGATGATCAGATGGAAGAAATTGTACGGAAGTATGATATTGATACAGCATTCATTGCGATCAAGAATATTTCAAAATCTGAATTGAAGTCTCTGATTGAACAGTGTCGTGAACTGAATCTGAGAACAAAGATCGTATCATTCCAGATGGATGATGATCCGTCCAGATCCCGCGCTTCCGTGCGTAATGTCAGTATCAATGACCTGCTTGGCAGAGGTGAGCTGTATCTGAATAATGAGCAGATCGGCGGTTATCTGACTGGCAAAACTATTATGGTAACAGGTGCTGGTGGCTCTATCGGTTCTGAACTTGTCCGTCAGATCATGCAGTTTACTCCAAAGAGGCTGGTGTTACTGGACATTTATGAAAATAACATGTATGACCTTCAGCAGGAGATCAACATTGAAAGAAGAAAGGGAACAGGTCAGACACAGACAGATGTGATCTGTCTGATCGGATCTGTCCGTGATCGTGATCGTGTCAATCAAATCATGGATGAATACAGACCGGATGTTGTATTCCATGCTGCTGCACATAAACATGTGCCATTAGTTGAAGATTCTCCATTGGAAGCGATCAAGAACAATGTACTTGGTACCAAGAATGTTGTAGAAAATGCAATTCTGAATGGCGTAAAGAAGTTTGTTCTGATTTCTACAGATAAGGCAGTCCGTACAACCAATGTCATGGGTGCAACCAAGAGAATGTGCGAACTGATTGTAGAAGGATATAAGAACAATGGAGTAACACAGTTATGTGCTGTCAGATTCGGTAATGTATTAGGATCGAATGGATCTGTTATTCCATTATTTGAAAAGCAGATCGAAAATGGTGGACCTGTTACGGTAACGGATCCGAATATCATCCGTTACTTCATGACAATACCTGAGGCCGCACAGCTTGTATTACAGGCTGGTGCATATGCACATACAGGTGAGATCTTCATCCTTGATATGGGTAAACCGGTCAAGATTGTTGATCTTGCAAGAAATCTGATTCAGCTATCCGGACTTATCCCAGATGAAGATATAGAAATACAGTATACAGGATTAAGACCTGGTGAAAAACTGTATGAAGAACTTCTGGTAGACCCGAAAAACTGCACAAAGACGAACAATAATCTGATCTTTGTAGCAGAACCGGAAGATATTTCGATGGATACAGTCAATGAAAAGCTCAACAGGTTAAAGAAACTGGTTGCAGATCATGATGCGGATAATCAGAAAATAATTCATATTATTACAGAGAAGGTGTAAGGCCTTCTCTTTCAATATGTGTTTTATGTGTGAACTTTGTTATTTCTATCTATGATACTGCTACCTTGTGATAAAATGTTCGGGTCATGTATAAAAAATGGAGGTTGTATGGCAAAGAAAAAGAAATCACTCAATACAAATAACCTCATGGTAGTACTTCTTGTAATTACAGCAGTCGTTGTATGCGGTGCTTTGGGTTTTAATATCTACAGTATTTTGAATGCGGATACGGGACAGGGGACAACGAATACAGTCCAGAAAGTAAGCAATGAATATTCCAATGATTATTACACCATTGGTAATAATCCGACAGATATCAATAAAGCATGCTTTAAGGAAATCAACGCTGCTTTGAAAGAAGAAGATGGTGTGAAGATTGCAGAAGCAGTCGCTAAGACATTTGTTACGGAATACTATACCTGGACAAATAAGGATGGCAACTATGACATCGGTGGTATCCAGTATATCTATGCGCCTAAGCAGTCTGATTTTGAAACATATACATTGGACAGCTTCTATGAAGATCTGGATCTGTATCTGACACAGGTTGATCGTGCAGATCTGATTGAAGTTAAGGATGTTACAGTCAACAGTTCCACAGAAGGTAAATATGGTGTACAGGCGGATGGGCAGACAGATGCGGATGGCAATCCTGTTCTGACAGAACTGTCCAGTGTGTCTGTGGATGTGTCATGGACTTATCAGTCCAGTGGAGCACTGTCAACGGACAGTTTCCAGTCTCATGCGGTTATTCATGTCGTTGACAATCAGGGCAGATGGGAAATTGCAGGTATTGAAGGATAAGGAGGTAAGGCATGGCATACAGAAATGACAGAAATGATTTTAACCTGGATGAAACAGCTGAACTTCCTAAGGTACCACATGAAACAACAGATATTCCGAAGTTCGGATTTCCAAAAGATCCAGAAGAACTGATGGAACATGATGTGCCATTTAAAGGTACTCAGCATGAAACAACAGATATTCCTTCCTTCCCAAAGGATCCGGAAGAGGATCTGGATCAAACTCAGGATCTTCCTGTATTGGAAGAAGCTGAAACTCCAAAGAAAACTCCAAAGAATAAAAAGGGAACATTCAAAAAGAATCCGAAGGGATTGAATATCTTCATGACAGTGATTACTGTCATTGTTAATGCCCTGGTTACATTCATGATGTTCCAGGTAACACGTTATGCGGCAATCGGAAAGGATATTTTCCTGTATCTGAATATCGGTGTACTTGTCGTTGTTTTACTGATTGATCTTTTACTGATGGTTGTCATCCGTACAAGAAAGATTGCAGTTTTTGTGATCGACCTGCTTGTACTATGTCTTTTCCTTGGTGCTGGTGGTTATGGTACCTATGTACTGGCTGAAGTAAACAGGAATATGGATAAGATTACAGATACGAAAGAAACAGAAAAGGAAGTATCTGCAAGTCTGGTCATCTACAGCGGCACAGATGGAGATCCTATTGTAAATCTGGAAGATCTGGAAGGAAGAAAAGTCGGTATTTCGACTGGTTCCAATACAGGCAAGATTGCAGTGAAAAAACTAGAGAATGATAACATCAATGTTGAGCTGGTTGAGTGTGCCGGCTATGATGAAGTAATGAAATCATTGATTGATGGTACGATTGATTGTGCGGTGTTAAGTACAAACTGGGAAAGTCAGTTCAAAGACGATTCTGCGTTAGGAGATTATCTTTCAAGTATGTCTGTACTGTCATCTTTTTCTGATACGGTTGCATCGGAAGGAATTGCTGGAGCAGACAAGGATATCACAAAAGAACCGTTTACTGTTTTACTGTCAGGTGAAAATGAAGGTTTGGCAGACACAATCATTCTGATGAGTGTTAACCCAATCAGTATGAAGGTTACAATGGTATCAATCCCACGAGACTCCTATGTGCCAATTTCATGTTACGGCGGGGGTAAATCAAAAATCAACAGTTCACATGCTACCTCAGAGGCTTGTCTGGTAGAAACGGTAGAAGATCTGACGGGAATAAGTATCGACTACACAATAGAATTCAATTTCGCGTCGGTTATTCAGGTTGTAGATGCAGTTGGTGGAATTGAAGTAAATAATCCTGTAGAATTCGTCGGACAGTGTTGGGATGTAGAAACAGACAGTCTGGTAAATCTGATCATTCCGGCAGGAGAAGGAGTTCATTTAAATGGGCAGATGGCATTGGGATTTGCTCGAGAACGTTATGCTTTTGAAGATGGAGATTTTGCAAGACAGCGTCACCAGCAGGAAGTTATTGAACAGGTTGTTGGAAAACTGATGGCATCAAAGAGCCCGCAGATGTTCCTGGATGTTCTGGCTGCGGCTGGAGAAAACATTAAGACTAATTTTTCTGTTAATCAGATGACGAGTTTTATCAATTATGCTTTACAAAAATCACAGAGATATTATGATCAGGGCAATATTGCAGGTATCTTTAATTTTGTTTCATCTCGTGAATATGGATATAGTACAATGGTGTGGAATGAAGGTCTGCAGATGAGTCTATATACATATAACCTGTTTAATGGCTCTATCAGAGATAATTCTTTAGCTACAGAACGAAATCTGAATCTAAATGCTCCGTATTCTGTACCAGAAGCTGTCAGCTGGAGCGCAAATACAACATATATTCCGGATCCGATCAGTTACGAATGGTATACAGAAACAATGATACAGAATGTTGATCCACCGGTTGTTGAGCAACCATCTGTGACAGAAGAACCTGTTATAGAGACTCCTCCTGTAGAACAGCCTACAGTTGTAGAACAATTACCGGTTACGGATGGCTCAACTGCTGAGGAACCACCGGTGATTGAAAATACACCAGTAGAAGAATCACCTGCTGAAGTTCCACAGGAGCCATCAGGGGAGGCAGGAACGGGTGAATAGACCGAATAGCTTTCAAGGTATCCGAGAAACCGGATACCTTTTTTCATCTGATTCTTGATTTTAATGGTTTTCAATCTACAATGTGTTTTACAGGATGGAATCCGATGGGATATACTTCACTTTATAAAACATCTTTTACAAGAGATGTGGAAAAAGAATATTGGAAAAGAATTGTTAGTGATTGCACATTTTCTTTTACAATTGGTCCATATCAGAATTCATCTTTTGTGATGATGTGCGATGAATCAAAAGATCTTGTGAATGAAATCGAGACATTGACTACTCAGCTATCCAAATTACATGCCACCGGCAGGAAAAATCATGAAATGATCGCAGATGAAATCATCTGCACGAACATGATTGAAGGAATATCGTGCAGTAAAGAAGATGTTGATCGGCTGAGAAAACTGTATGATGAACTTCTTTTGAATGAAATCAGAAGTACAGAACCTGAAAACCTGCCGGATGGAACATTATTCAGAAAAGATCCACTGAATGTAGGTGCCTCTTATGTGGCTATTCATACTGGTGTTTATCCTGAAAGAAGGATTATTTTCTGCATGGATACGGCATCATCTGTTTTGAATAATGATCAGATGCCCTATCCTGTCAGGATTGCATTATTTCTGTGGTTTTATACATCCCTTCTATGATGGAAATGAACGTTTTCCAGATATATGTCAAGTTATTATCTTTCCATGATGACTCATCCGTTAGTTAGTATGCTGGTGGCATCGGCTGCTGGAACAGACGGAAAGATTATTATCGGAAATTGAAAATCACGAACGATATCAGGGACAGAGGAGATCATACCTATTTTGTGATCATGTTCCTTGATATACTGAAAGGACAGATGAAAGATATGTTGGATACCGAAAAGGAGTATGCATGAAAAAACAGGGATACTATACAACCGGTGAGTTTGCTGAAAAGGCACATGTTACTTTGCGTACCATCCGCTGGTATGACAGTAAGAATCTTCTGAAGCCAAGTGGATATACAGAAGGAGGAGCAAGATTGTATACAGATGCAGATCTTGCCAAACTGCAGCAGATTCTGCTGTTCAAATATCTTGGCTTTTCTCTGGATGATATCAGGGAAATGATCATGACAGGAAGTGATGAGGAATACCTGTTAGGATCATTGGATATTCAGAAAAAACTTGTACAGGAAAAGATCGAAGAGCTGAATGATGTTTATCAGGCTTTGGATAAAACTAAGGAAGCAATTGAAAAACACCATGGAAAAGAATTGAATGCCATGTTGAATCTGATTCATATCACTGGTGCAGATCAGTCACTCAAAACGCAGTATCTGAATTCTACCAATGTATCGGCAAGAATCAGGCTTCACAGTGAATATTCCATCAATCAGGAAGGCTGGTTTCCATGGCTGTATCGGATGTCTGATATACAAGATGGCATGAACATACTGGAAATCGGTTGCGGTAATGGAGCGTTATGGCTGGAAAACATGAATCACATTCCACCAGATGTTCATATCACGTTAAGTGATATTTCAGAAGGCATGTTAAGAGATGCAAGGAATTCCATTAATGATGAAAGATTTTCCTTTTCCTGTTTCAATGCAGAAAAGATACCATTTGATGATGAATCATTTGATGTGGTATATGCCAATCATATGCTGTTTTATTGTGATGATATCAATCTAGTATTACAGGAATGTCATCGTGTATTAAAGAAAGGTGGAAAACTGATCTGCAGTACATACAGTAAAAGACATATGAAAGAAATAACAGAGTTAGTACAGGAATTTGACAAGGACATTGTATTATCTTCTGATGTCCTGTATGAAAGATTTGGGTTGGATAATGGAAGTGGTATTCTGAGCAGGTACTTTGATTGTGTGGAATGTATCCGGTATGAGGATTCCATAGAAATCAATGACAGTGAACCGTTAATCAACTATATTGTTTCCTGCCATGGGAATCAGAACAGAATACTGATTGATCACTATCGTGAGTTCAGATATTTTGTGGCAGATAAGGTTAAAAACGGCTTTCATATCACAAAAGATGCCGGGATATTTGTTAACAGAAAGGGAAAGCAGACATGAAATACTACGGAATACTTGTTGTTTATAATATGGATATCTCTGAATCGGTATCATATCAGTTTATGAAACAACATAAAGAAATCAGTCTGATCATTGTAGACAACAGTGATCATGATTTCGGTAATAGAGAAATAGTTGATGGCGATGGAAATACATACTTGTCTATGAATGGAAATTATGGATTATCTAAAGCCTATAATACAGCTTTAGATTGGATACAGGAAAACTATCCTGAAATGGATGGGTATGTGATTCTTCTTGATGATGATACTTCGTTAAATAAAGAATATCTTGAGGAAGTAAAAAAAGTATGTTGTGATATCGCAGTACCGGTAGTCAAAGCAAAAAATTTCATTATTTCCCCGTGTCAAGTAAAGCATGATATTGTGAGCAGATGGGACGGTATTTCAGTTTTATCCGATTTTTCCGCTATCAACAGTGGAATGGTGATATCACTTACTCTTTTCAAAAATTACAGATATGATGAAAACCTCTTTCTTGATTTTGTAGATCATCAATTTATGAAGGATATGAAGATGAAAAACATTCAGATCATGAACGCATACCTGGAACAATCGTTCTCTGGTATAGAAACATTAGCTACTTGTGATAATAACATCCGATTTAGGATTTTCAAAAAAGACAGCAGATATTTCTATAGAAATCATTTGTTTAAGTATATGTATGTTGTAAGTAAGAGAGTAATACGTCTTAGTATCTCATTGATAAAAAAACACAAAAGATGAGAAAGAATAACTTTACAAAGCAACATTTTTCTTATTCCTGAGGTAAAATAAAGAGGTTATCATTTTGGGTTGATAACATTTAGGTATACCGCAGTTCATAAAGGGGAAGTGTGTATCTAAATATTCAAAGGGAGATATATGAAGAAAATTAAGGTATTATTGTTAATAATGTGTCTTTTTGCAGGAATTGTTCCAGTAAAAGCTGAAGAAGATCAAAATACAGTTTATGGTAATAGAATGTGGAGGTTGTATAACCCTAATTCAGGTGAACATTTTTATACAAGCAATACGGATGAAAGAAACAATGTATACAATCATGGCTGGAGAATGGAAGGATATGGATGGTGTGCTCCATCTGAATCCACTAATCCAGTGTATCGAATGTATAATCCTAACGCCGGTGATCATCATTACACACTTGATGTAAATGAAAGGGATGTTCTTGTTACTAAAGGGTGGAGATACGAAGGAGTAGGCTGGTATTCAGATGATAATCAGACAGTACCTGTATATAGAGAATACAATCCTAATGCAAGAACAGGAACTCATAATTTTACAACGAATATGGAAGAACATGTGAATCTTATTTCAGCTGGATGGATAGATGAAGGTGTTGCGTGGTATGCAAGTGATTATGGAGGATCGGACGATTACGGGCAACCATTGCCTATCAGAGTTCCATTTTACGATCAATTTGATCCACGGTGGGCAAATAAAGTCTATGGGCAATATACATTTGGTAAAACAGGATGTGGATGTACAGCAATTGCTATGATTATTACCGGAACAACGGGAAATGAAGTGCTACCAGATACTGTAGGTGATTTCCTGAATCAAGTTGGTACATATAACTATTCCTCTTATGGTAATACGGGGTCATCAAATATCAAGGCTGCTGATCACTGGAATGTTAAAGTTGAACCAATATACTCATATGATGAGATGGTAATGCAGTTGCAGGCTGGAAAAATATTGTATGTTGCTGAAGATCCAGGTATTTTCACTAGGGAAGGTACTACACATGCATTAGTAGTATTTGGAAATGATCCTAATAATGTAACTGTCTATGATCCAAATGAAGGAAGGACAAACGGTACATATCATGCAAATGTGATATGGGATCAAAGGTCGACAGATCCAACTGATAATGATACTGGTAATACATTCTTTGCCTACTCTAGATATTAAAAAACGATAAGAAAAAGAATGATTGATACTATAGCGAATTTCTAAAAAGTTGAGGCTATGAACCACAATAGTCTTCGAATTGTGTGAAATAATGTGAATTTCATACAATTCTTTCTTTTTTACTTGTACATGACGTAACGTAATCTTATAAGATGGCAATGTAGTAAAAAACCAGGAGGTTAGTATGAAAGGTATTATTCTGGCAGGTGGATCCGGAACACGTCTGTATCCACTGACACGCGTAACATCCAAGCAGTTATTACCGGTTTATGACAAGCCGATGATCTTCTATCCGATCAGTACACTGATGCTGGCTGGTATCAGAGATATTCTGATCATCTCCACACCTCAGGATCTTCCAAACTTCGAAAGACTGTTAGGTGATGGCAGTGAATTCGGGGTTCATTTTGAATACAAGGTACAGGAAGTTCCAAATGGACTTGCACAGGCATTTGTATTAGGTGAAGAATTCATTGGAGATGACAATGTATGTCTGGTACTTGGCGATAACATCTTCTATGGCAATCATTTTGGAAGAATGTTAAGAGCTGCAGTCAGAAATGCAGAAGAGAATGGACGTGCAACTGTATTTGGCAAATATGTCAATGATCCGGAAAGATTCGGTATCGCTGAATTTGATGAAAGTGGTGCTGTTATCTCTTTGGAAGAAAAGCCTGCAAATCCTAAGAGTAACTATGCGGTAGTAGGTCTTTACTTCTATGACAACAGAGTTGTTGAATATGCAAAGAAACTTGAACCATCTGCACGTGGTGAATATGAGATTACGGATCTGAACAGAATCTATCTGGAAAATGGTGATCTGGATTGTCAGGTGCTGGGCAGAGGTTTCTCCTGGATTGATACTGGTACGATTGAATCCATGGCAGAAGCAACAAACTATGTACGTTCCATCGAACACATTCAGGGAATCAGAATCTCTGTTCCTGAAGAAATTGCTTTCTACAACAAGTGGATTGATGAAAATCAGCTGCTGGCTACAGCAGATGTATATGGTAAGAGCCCTTACGGTGATTATCTGAGAAACCTGGCAAAAAACAGCATCCAGGGACCAATTAACAAGCAGAGCAAAGGAGAATAAAAAATGAATATTTTAGTAACAGGCGGTGCCGGCTTTATCGGCAGTAACTTCGTATTCCTCGAACTCAAGGAACATCCGGAAGACAGAATCATCTGTGTTGACAAACTGACTTATGCAGGAAATCTGAAGACATTAAAGGATGTTATGGACAACCCTCAGTTCGTATTCTATAAGACAGATATCTGTGATCGTGAAGCAATCGATGAAATCTTTGCCAAGGAAAGACCTGACATCGTTGTCAACTTCGCAGCAGAATCCCATGTTGACCGTTCCATTGAAAACCCTGAAGTATTCCTTGAAACAAACATCATCGGTACTTCTGTTCTGATGGATGCATCCCGTAAGTATGGCGTCAAGAGATACCATCAGGTATCCACGGATGAAGTCTATGGTGACCTGCCATTAGACAGACCTGATCTGTTCTTTACAGAGAATACACCACTGCATACATCTTCTCCATATTCTTCTTCCAAGGCTGGAGCAGACTTATTAGTAAATGCATACCACAGAACATTCGGTTTACCGACAACGATTTCCAGATGTTCCAATAACTATGGTCCATATCAGTTCCCTGAAAAACTGATTCCTCTGATGATTGCCAATGCACTGGCTGATAAGAACCTTCCTGTATATGGTGAAGGCATCAATGTCCGTGACTGGCTGTATGTGGAAGATCACTGCAAGGCAATTGATCTGATTATCCGTAAGGGTACAGTTGGTGAAGTATACAACATCGGTGGTCATAACGAAATGAGAAACATCGATATCGTTAAAATTATTCTTGAAGAACTTGGCAAGCCTGAATCTCTGATTGTACATGTTACAGACAGAAAGGGTCATGACCAGAGATATGCGATTGATCCTGCAAAGATTCACGCTGAACTGGGCTGGCTGCCGGAAACAATGTTCAAGGATGGTATCAAGAAGACAATCAGATGGTACCTTGATAACAAGGAATGGTGGGAAGACATCATTTCCGGTGATTATCAGAACTACTATGCTGAAATGTATGGCAAGAAGGAAGTAATTGACTGATGAAGGCATTTGTGACAGGCGTCGGAGGACAGCTTGGACATGATGTGATGAATGAGCTGGCAAAAAGAGGCTATGAAGGTGTAGGCTCTGATATTCAGCCTGTTTATTCTGGTGTCCAGGATGGTACTCCTGTTACACAGGCACCATATATCTCAATGGATATTACAGATGCAGAATCTGTAAAGAAAGTCATTACAGAAGTCAATCCGGATGTTGTTATTCATTGTGCAGCATGGACTGCTGTGGATATGGCTGAAGATGATGACAAGGTAGAAAAAGTAAGAGCCATCAATGCAGGTGGTACACAGAACATCGCAGATGTCTGTAAGGCACTGAACTGTAAGATGATGTACATCTCTACAGACTATGTATTTGATGGTCAGGGCATTGAACCTTGGACTCCGGACTGCAAGGACTACAATCCGATCAATGTCTATGGAAAGACAAAACTGGAAGGTGAACTGGCAGTATCCAATACTCTTGAAAAGTACTTCATTGTCCGTATTGCGTGGGTATTTGGTAAAAACGGTAAGAACTTCATCAAGACCATGCTTAAGGTCGGAAAGAACCACGATGAAGTAAGAGTTGTCAATGACCAGATCGGCACACCTACCTATACATTTGATCTTGCCAGACTGCTTGTAGACATGGTGGGAACAGAAAAGTACGGTTACTATCATGCGACAAATGAGGGCGGCTATATTTCCTGGTATGATTTCACAAAGGAGATCTACAGAGTTGCCGGTTATTCCACAAAGGTAACTCCTGTAACAACAGAAGAGTATGGTTTAAGCAAGGCTGCGCGTCCATTCAATTCCAGACTGGATAAGTCAAAACTTGTTGAAAACGGTTTTGAACCATTACCAACATGGCAGGATGCAGTCAGAAGATATATTGATGAACTGGATATGGAGAATCTTTAAACGATGGGACAGATTAAAGTAGAAAAGAATGTTGGTGGCATTGAAGGGCTTTGTGTCATCACACCTGCAGTACATGGAGATAACAGAGGTTACTTCATGGAAACATATAATCAGAATGATATGAAGGAAGCAGGCTTTGATATCAACTTTGTTCAGGACAATCAGTCCATGAGTGTCAAAGGTGTATTAAGAGGACTTCATTTCCAGAAGAACTTCCCTCAGTGCAAGCTTGTACGTGCAGTACGCGGTTCTGTATTTGATGTGGCAGTTGACCTGAGATCTGATTCAAAAACATATGGCAAATGGTATGGTGTTGAACTGACAGCTGAAAACAAAAAGCAGTTCCTCATTCCAGAAGGATTCGCTCATGGCTTCCTTGTCCTGAGTGATGAAGCTGAATTCTGTTATAAGGTAAATGACTTCTATCATGCCAATGATGAAGGTGGTCTTGCATGGAATGATCCTGAAATCGGCATTGAATGGCCTCATTTGACTGGTGCTTATCAGGGTACAGCATCTGCAGAAGGATATGCACTGGATGATGGTACTCCATTGAATCTGTCTGACAAGGATCAGAAGTGGGCAGGATTAAAGGATACATTTAAATTCTGATGTATTGGTCCATATCGAAAGGTATGGGCTTTTTATTGTGTAATAGAGTACAATAATACAGATGGAGGACAACTGACATGGGAAAGAGATTATGTCTGATAGGTGTGACCGGAAAAAAATCGGGTGGAGTATTGGCAGAGCTTATATCTAAGAATATCCAGTTGATAAATAAAATGTTTCCAGATGGAATTGTTGTGCTTACTAGACCTGAATCTGATATTTCAAAACTGAAAGTACTTCTTCCAGAAGCAGAAATTCATGGAGGCAACATAGCAGATCCTGCTTTTCTGCAAAAGTATTTCAAAGATGTAGATACTGTCATTCATCTTGCAAGTATTCATTATTCCAGTGGTATTACAGATGCAGCCGTTGTATGTCATGTCAGAAGACTGATCCTGATTCATACTACAGGAATATACTCAAAGTATAAAGTTGCAGGAGAGGGATATCGTAAGATTGATGATTATGTATATAGGGTCTGTAGAGAAAACAACATTGTACTGACAATATGCAGACCAACGATGATTTATGGAAACATTTATGATAATAATGTTATCGTGTTTGTGAAAATGGTTGATAAACTTCCGATCATGCCTGTTGTAAATGGGGCAAGATACGAGCTTCAGCCTGTACATTACAGTGACCTGGCAAAAGCATATTATGAAATACTGGTTCATGAAGAAACTACCGGAAATAAGGATTTCAATCTTTCGGGAGGAAAACCTATCATGCTTAGAGATATGTTAATTGTGATTGGGCAGAATCTGGGAAAGAAAGTTCATTTTATCAGTTGTCCATTTATAATCGCATATGGAGGGGCATGGTTGGTTTATCTGTTATCTTTTAAAAAGATGGATATGAGAGAAAAGGTTCAAAGACTGTGTGAACCAAGAACCTTTACACACGAAGAAGCATCTGAAGCTTTTGGATATGCTCCAATGAATTTTGAAGAAGGTATTGTGGCAGAAGTGAAGCAGTATATGAATAATGAAGGTATTTCGGAAAACTTCATCACAAAATAGAAAAATACAATATGAAATATATTATGCCTGACAAAGGAGGCTTATGAAAAATCTGATTATTATTCCTGCTTTTAATGAGCAGGATTGCATAAAAGATACAGTTGAAATGATCCGAAGAGAAGCTCCAGAATTTGATTATATTGTTATAAATGATCATTCAACAGATGGAACTTTGAATGTTTTAGTTGATAACCGGATGAACTATATTAATCTGCCAGCGAACCTCGGAATTGGTGGAGCTGTACAGACAGGATATCTGTATGCTTATGAAAACGATTATGATACGGCTGTTCAGGTGGATGCGGACGGACAGCATGATCCAAAATATCTGGCTATGATGTTGGATGCAATGAAAAATGAAAACGCAGATATGATTATCGGATCGCGTTTTATTGAGAACAAAGGGTTTCAGTCAACCTTTGCAAGGCGTATTGGAATTACATATTTTACAAAACTGATTCGTATGCTTACAGGAGCTACGATAACTGATCCGACTTCCGGGTTACGTATGGGCAATCGAAAGGTAATTGAACTGTTTGCTAAGGATTATCCAAGGGACTATCCAGAACCAGAGAGCATCGTTGCATTATTGAAAAGAGGTATGAAGATTAAGGAAGTTCCTGTCATGATGAGGGAACGTCAGGGTGGGGTTTCTTCCATCAATTTGGAAAAGTCGGTGTACTACATGATTAAGGTTTCCATGGCGATATTGATCGAGAACCACAGGCAAGGAGGTAAGAAATGACCGTCCAGTTAAGAATTATTCTGATAATTTTAATACTATTATCCTTTCTGCTTTTTATTCATCGCATCAAAGGTCAGAAGCTCGCATTGCAGTATTCACTTTCCTGGCTGATTCTCCTTATAGTGTTATTCATTGTGACCATTTTTCCGGAAGTTCTGGAAATTGTTTCAAGAACAGTGGGTATCGAATTGCCGATCAATATGGTTTTTTTCCTTGGTTTTGTATTTATTCTGATGATTATTTATAATCTCACATCTGCGATTTCACGAATGTCTAATGAAATAAAAGACCTTACGCAAAGACTTGCTTTATTGGAGAAGAAAATACATGATGACGAAAAGAACAGATAGCCCATTGGTAAGCGTATGCATTCCAGCCTATAACAATGCAGACTATATTGCGGATACAATCCAATGTATTCTGGATCAGACGTTAGATGATCTTGAACTCATCATCTGTGATGATCATTCTACTGATCATACAGTAGAGGTCATCAGAAGCTTCGATGATCCAAGAATCCGACTTGTAATCAATGAAAAGAATCTTGGAATGAGCGGAAATTGGAATAACTGCTTAAAACAATGTCATGGAAAATACTTTAAGCTGATATGTGCCGATGATATGCTTGCTCCAACAGCACTTGAAAAAGAAGTAAATGCTTTAGAGAATCATCCGACAGCCCTGATGGCAGAAAGTGATACGTTTTTTATCGATATGTCTGGAGTTGTAAAGGGACGATATAAAAGGTATCCGGAAAACGGACTGGTATCTGGGAAGAAAATCGCAAAATCGGGATTATTCTTTAAAAACTTTTTTGGGGCTCCGCTGAACAATACATTCAGAACTTCAGTCCTACAGACAGTACCAGGGTTTGATACTGATTTTACATATATTCTGGACTATAACTTCTTTGTGGATGTTGCGTGTTTGGGGGATGTTTATATTATCCATGAACCATTGAATTATTTCAGATTAAGGAATGATTCAAATACTGGTAAAGTTTTGACAACTGAACAGGAAGCCTATGTCAATGAGCATAAAATGCTTCTGGATAAGCATAGGGAAGCGTTAAAGATCAATGCATTTCAGTATCAGTTCAGTGTCATGATGAGAAGACTGCTGAATTTAGGGGCGGGTTTTTTCCTGAAGCTATTTAAATAACAAGGTGGAGAAAGATGAATATTATATACACATTTAACAACAACTTTGTACCACAGGTAGCAGCTGGTATTGCTTCGGTATGTGAGAACAATTGTAATGAAGAAACAATAGTGTTCTATCTGTTTGTATTACATGTGTCAGAACATGATAAAAATGAATTGGAAAAACTCGTATATATCTATCATCGAAATGTTGTATTTATTGAGTTACAAAACATAAACAGGTATTTTGATTTTGAGATTGATACAACAGGGTGGAATCCAATTGTTCTTGCCAGATTGTTATTGGATCAGCTTTTACCTGAAGAAGTTGAAAGAGTGCTTTACCTGGATGGAGATACAATTGTCAGAGGCAACCTCCATGATCTGTATTACACTAATATGAATGGGAGTGTAATTGGCGCATCACTCGAACCAACGTACAGTATAGACAAAAAAAACATTATCAATATGAAAGGATATCCGTATTACAATGCGGGAGTTCTACTGATTGATTTGGCGAGGTGGAGAGAACAGGGCACCGGAAAACAGATTCTAGATTTCTATGCAGCTCATAAAGGAAACCTTTTCTCAAATGATCAGGATGCGATTAATGGTTCACAGAAAGGAAGAATCTATACTCTTTCGCCAAAATACAACTATTTTAATGTATTTGATCAATATTCTTATGATTTTCTGAAGAGCTTATGTGATTATTCGTACATTGATAGAAGTACATTTAATGAAGCAAAAAAAGAACCAGTAATAGTTCACTATTTGGGCGAAGAGCGACCTTGGAGAGAAGGCAATCATCATCGATTTAAAAAAGACTATGTGCAGTATTTATCACGGACACCTTATGCGGGACATGGAATGGAAAAAGGGTGGAAGACTTATTTTTTCTGTTGGGATTGTTTCAATTTTGTAACAAAACCATTTCCGGGTCTTAGATATAGGATAATTACTGCATTAATTCCTCAGTTTTTGAAATATCGGGCATCAATATTGAAAAAGGAAAACTAATATGAAGAAGTACGACTATTTAATTGTTGGGGCTGGATTATACGGTTCTATCTTTGCAAGGGAGGCAACGAACAAAGGATACAACTGTATGGTGATTGATAAAAGACCTACTGTTGCTGGTAATATTTATACAGAAAAAGTTGAGGGTATCAATGTACATAAATATGGCGCTCATATTTTCCACACGAATAATAAAGAGGTGTGGGATTATCTGAATCAGTATTGTGATTTCAACAGATTTACAAACAGCCCTGTAGCAAATTATAAAGGTGAACTGTACTCACTTCCGTTTAACATGTACACATATAATAAGATGTGGGGAGTGGTAACACCAGAGGAAGCTCAGGAAAAAATCAATGAACAGAGAAAGGAAATCTCAGGTGAACCTAAGAATCTGGAAGAACAGGCAATCTCTTTAGTGGGACGTGATATATACGAAAAACTGGTCAAAGGATATACGGAGAAACAGTGGGGTAGAGCCTGTAAGGAACTTCCTTCTTTCATTATCAGAAGACTTCCAGTTCGATTGACATTTGACAACAATTATTTCAACGCATTATACCAGGGGATTCCTGTTGGGGGATACACAAGGATGATTGAAAATATTCTTGATAGGATAGAAGTGAAACTGAACTGTAATTATTTGGAGAATAAAGAATACTATGATTCTCTTGCTGAAAAGGTTGTTTATACAGGACCAATCGATGCATTTTTTAATTACCGTTTAGGTACTTTAGAATACAGATCTGTCAGATTCGAGACAGAGGTTCTGGATATCCCGAATTTCCAGGGAAATGCGGCTGTGAATTATACAGATCGTGAAACACCATATACACGCATCATTGAGCATAAATGGTTTGAATTTGGTAAAGATGAGAATGGAAATGATATTCCAAAAACTGTCATATCCAAAGAATACTCATCTGAATGGAGGCCTGGGGATGAACCTTATTATCCTGTAAATGATGAAAAGAACGGACGCTTGTATGAACAATATAAGGCATTGGCTGATCAGGAGAGTAATGTCATCTTCGGTGGAAGATTAGGTGAATATAAGTATTACGATATGGATGCGACAGTAGCATCTGTACTTGAAAAATGCGGGAAGGTTTTGGTGGAAAAATGAATATTTTTATAGCAACTCATAAACCTTTTAGTGCCCCAAAAGAAAAATGCTATACTGCCTTGCATGTAGGTGCTCAAGGCAAGGATAGTATAGGCTTTCTCGGGGATAATACAGGGGATAATATTTCTTTGAAGAATTCAAATTATTGTGAATTGACCGGGATGTATTGGATTTGGAAAAACTGTAAGGAATCTGTAGTTGGCCTTGTGCATTATCGCAGGTATTTTTTCGATCATCCGTTTTCAGATCATATAATGAATGAAGATGAAATAAAAAAAGTATTAAAAAAGTCTGATGTAATTATAGCTCAAAGAGGTTATACCTGGTTTAATTCTGTGGAAAACAACTACCGCCAGAAGCATACAGAATCTGATATCGAACTGACAAGAAAAGCAATTAATGACCTCTATCCGAGATACAGCTCGTCTTTTGAAAAAGTGATGAAGAGCAACCACTATTCACAGTTCAACATGATGATATGCAGAAAAGAAATATTTGACAGTTATTGTGCGTGGTTGTTTGATGTTTTGGGCTATGTAGAAAAAAATCTGATTGTTCCTCTCGAAGATAGGACTAAATATGAAAAAAGAGTATTCGGATTTCTTTCTGAAAGACTGCTGATTGTATGGCTGATGTCTAATTCGCAGTACAAAGTCATTGAAAAACCTGTATTCAATACGGAAGAGTCTATGGTTTCTCAAAGATTAATATCTGTTGTCAAAAAAGTAATTGGATTATTTTGGAAATAGTAGCAGGAGAAACAATGGAAAAAGAGTCATTGGCAAAAAACATGTTATGGAGTTCAATAGGCAACCTTGTTTATTGTATATGCTTGTGGGCAATTACAATATTAACGGTGCGTTTATGTTCCTATGATCAGGCTGGATATCTTTCACTTGCTATGTCCGCATCGAGTACATGTGCAACGATCGGCTTATTCAGCATGAGAAATTTCCAAATATCAGATGTTGATGAGGAGTTTTCAATATCTGAATATGTTGGTAGCCGTTTTATCACGTGTTTGATATCTATAATATTCTGTTTTGTATATTGTCTGCAATCCAGCTCGTTGTATCAGGCATTATGTATTATTGCTTTTATGTCTATACGTATTGCGGAGTGCAGCGTTGATGTAATACATGGAGTAGATCAGAAACATGAAAGATATGATATTATTGGAAAATCTCTTTTGATAAGGGGAATAATTACGGTAGTAATATTTACGTGTTGTTTGATTACAGTGAATGATCTTTTATTATCTCTAGGTATAACCGGAGTAGCAAATATTTTTGTGGTGTTTGCATACGATGTAAAACATACAAGGTGTCTGGAACAAATACATCCCTCCTTTGATGTTCGAAAGATAGGGGTCCTTTTGAAAAAATGCTTACCTTTGGTTATTATGAGTTTTCTTCTGAGTACCATTCCGTTAATACCGAAATCTTCGATTCAGACAGAAATCAATAATGAGATGCTGGGCATTTACTCATCAATTGGAAGTCCTACCCTTGTTGTACAGGTTTTTGCAACTTATGCTTTTAATCCTCTATTGCCAAGATTGGCGGAATACTATTCCAGAAGAGATTATGATGAGTTTCTGCATGTCTTCCATAAACTGTTTATCATATTAGTTGGATTCTCAATTTTTGTTATTATTGGTGCTTCAATCTTGGGAAAATATGGACTCTCAATTCTTTATGGTGATGATATCCTTTCTCATTATAACCTGTTCCTGCCGCTGGTTTGGTGTACAATTCTCACAGCTTTCGTATGGATTCTTAATTCAATCGTGATTTCCATTCGACGTATATATCCGATGCTGGGTTTAATGGTACTAAGTTTCGGACTGGATGTAGTATTAAACCAGAAGTTCATATTATTTTTTGGTGTGAACGGAGCAAGTTATATTCAGATATTCTGTTATGCTGTGTTTGCTATAGGAATGGTAATCATTGTAGAAAAAACGGTTCGTGAGCAGGCTACTCAGAAGATAGAATGAGGCAAATAACAGTAATTGGATGAGGAGAAACAAAAGATGTGATTATAGGAAGATATCTGATTTGGCAGGTATCTTTCTTTTCGTTATTATGTAGTGTAAAATACTCATGATTTATTGAAAGAAAGGATACAAACTGTATGTATACCAGATATATGAAAAGACCACTGGATTTTATATTAAGTTTGGCGGGTATTATTGTTCTGTCGCCTGTATTACTGGTGATCATCATATGTATAAAAGTGTCCAGTCCGGGACCTATCTTTTTTAAGCAGAAAAGAGTAGGTGTTCATAAAACACATTTCAATATTCTGAAATTCAGAACAATGAGAATGGATACGCCGAAGGATGTTCCAACGCACTTGCTGAAGAACCCGGATCAGTATATTACAGGTATCGGAAAGTTTCTCAGAAAGACATCATTGGATGAGCTTCCACAACTTTTTAACATTCTGAAAGGGGATATGGCAGTAATCGGTCCACGTCCTGCTTTATGGAATCAGTATGATCTTATAGCAGAAAGAGATAAATATGGTGCTAATGATATTCTGCCAGGTCTTACAGGATGGGCACAGATTAATGGTAGAGATGAACTGGAAATCGATGTCAAAGCAAGACTTGATGGAGAATATGTGCAGAAAATGAGTTTTCTGTTTGATTGTAAATGCTTTTTTGGCACCATAACTTCTGTGCTCCATCATGATGGTGTAGTGGAAGGTGGTACAGGAGAAATTCACCGGAAGGAACAGAAATAAATGGCAGTATCAGTTGTCATGGCGGTATATAATGGTGGAAAGTATCTTCCCCAACAGATAGATTCCATTCTTGATCAGTTGAAGGATGATGATGAATTGATTATTTCTCTTGATCCTTCAACAGATCATTCTGAACAGATTATCATGGATTATTGTTTGAAATACTCCAATGTCAGACTGTTGACAGGACCAGGGAATGGACTGATCCGCAACTTCGAAAATGGATTGAAAAGTGCAGTAAATGAATATGTTTTTCTTGCTGATCAGGACGATTTCTGGTTAAAAGAAAAAATCAGTAAGGTTGTTTCTGCGTTTGATCAGAATACTATGGTTGTTATGCATGATGCGATTATCACCGATTCTGGCTTGAATCCAACTGGAACATCAATCTATCAGATGCGTAATGTCAGAACCGGAATATGGAACAATATTCTTCAAAACAGCTATAGAGGCTGTTGCATGGCATTTAGAAAAGAGCTTCTTGAATATGTACTTCCTTTTCCAAGGAAACTGCCGATGCATGATCAGTTGATTGGGATAACTGGAGAACTATTGGGCAAAGTAAAACTGATAGACGATCAGTTAATTTTGTATCGAAGACATGAAGATAACTCTTCAAATATGAAACATGCTGGTATTATGACTATGTTAATTTGGAGACTCCAGATTATTTTGGCATATAAGACGATAAGAGAGAGAATATGCTTTGGCAAATGAAAGGAAACAGCGTTTATGGAATTCGTAAAAAAGGCATTCACATATTTGAAGATGCATGGAGTGTCTGGAACATTGCAGAAGATAGTACGTCTTTTACGCCAACGCACATTCAACTATGTGAAATGGATGAAATTGAATGATCCTAAGGAATCTGTGCTTGCTTTCCAAAAACAATATCATTGGGAGCAGAAACCTAAGGTCAGTTTAATAGTTGCTGCATATAATACACCTGTATCTTATTTCGAAAATATGGTTAATTCTGTCATAAATCAGACATATAGTGATTGGGAGTTATGTATTGCAGATGGAAGTGATAACGATGAAGTGGAGCGGAAGGTAAAAACCGACTATACTGGAGAAGACCGAATCAAATACAGACACCTGAAACATAATTATGGTATCAGCGGTAATATGAACAAGGCGCTGGAAATGGCAACAGGAGAATATATTGTTATATTTGACCATGACGATTGCCTGAGTGAGGACGCATTATTTGAAAGTGTGAAGTATCTGAAGGATCATCCGGATTGTCGCATGCTTTATTCGGATGAGGATAAGATCAGCTGTGATGGCCAAAAAAGATTTGATCCATATTTTAAAACAGAGTTTAACATTGATCTGTTAAGAACAAATAATTATATCTGCCATCTGTTGATGGTCGAAAAGAAAGTGATTGATGAAATTGGATTTATGAATGCAGAGTTTGATGGTGCTCAAGATCACGATTTTGTGCTCAGATGTGCAGATTATTTAAAGAATCAGAACATTGGTCATATATCAAAAATACTTTATCATTGGCGTGTACATGAACAATCTACTGCACTTAATCCAAGCAGTAAACTATATGCATATGAAGCGGGGAAAAGAGCAGTTTCTGAACATTATAAGAGAAACGGGATAAAAGCTACTGTAGTTGATCAGCCAATATATGGATTCTATAGAAGTATATTTGAACTTGATGGAACTCCGCTGGTTTCTATTATTATTCCAAATAAAGATCACCTCGAAGATCTGCAAAGATGTATTGATTCAATAGTTTCCAAATCTACTTATACAAATTATGAAATACTGATTGTAGAGAATAACAGCGAATCTGAATCAATATTTGATTATTATGGTGAATTGGAAAAAACACATTCTAAAGTGAAAGTTGTTCGTTATAAGGGATTATTTAATTATTCCAAAATTAATAATTACGCTGTCCAATATACTTCTGGAGATTATTTACTGTTTTTGAACAACGATACTGAGGTTATATATTCAAACTGGATTGAAGAACTTCTTGGGTTTTGTCAAAGAAGTGATGTGGGAGGTGTTGGTGCAAAACTTCTTTATCCAAATGATACTGTTCAACATGCTGGAATTGTTATTGGTATGGGCGGTGTTGCAGGGAATTCCTTTGTTGGCTTTGGAAGTCAACATCCAGGATATTTTGGACAGATCATGTGTGCTAGAGATTGTAGTGCAGTGACAGCAGCATGTCTGATGGTAAAAAGAAGCGTTTTCGACGAAGTGAAAGGTTTTGATGAAACACTACAGATTGCGTTTAATGATGTAGATTTATGCCTGAAAATTAGAGAAAAAGGATATCTGATAGTGTATAATCCTCAAGTATTACTTTATCATTATGAATCTGTTTCGAGAGGTAAAGAGAATACATATGCAAAAATGAAACGTTTTAAAGGTGAAATAGAAACTTTCAAAAACAAATGGTACAGAGTACTTGAAAAAGGTGATCCTTACTATAATCCGAATCTGACATTGGATGCTGCAGATTATTCAATCAATATAAGGCAGAAGTTATAAATGACAGTTATAATTTAATTAATCGGAAGTGAATTTTTGAATGAAAGAGAGGTGTAAAGATATGGATAATCAAAATGCAATTGAAGTGAGAAATATGTCAAAGTCTTTTAAAGTGGAATATGACAAAGCAAATACTTTAAAAACAAAGCTGATTTTTTGGAAACGTAAAAAACCGGAATACCATGAGGTTTTAAAAGATATCAGTCTGAATATCAAAAAAGGAGAATGTGTAGCGTTAATTGGTGTTAATGGATCAGGTAAATCGACTTTACTGAAACTGATGACCAAAATAATCTATCCAACAACAGGGACAATAAAAACTTATGGAAAACTAACCTCTCTTCTTGAGCTGGGGGCTGGTTTTCATCCGGATTTTACAGGACGTGAGAATATTTATTTTAATGCTTCCATATTTGGGCTGACCAAAAAGGATATAGATAAAAGAATTGAAGAGATTATTGAATTCAGTGAGTTGGGAGAATTTATTGATAATCCAATCAGAACCTATTCTTCTGGTATGTATATGCGATTGGCATTTTCAGTAGCGATTAATGTAGATGCTGAGATACTGTTAATTGATGAAATTCTTGCGGTGGGCGATCAACACTTTCAGGAGAAATGCTTTGCAAAGCTTAAGCAATTAAAGGCAACAGGAAAAACTATCGTAATTGTTACTCATAGTTTAGGTGTAGTAAAAGACATGTGCCATAGAGCGGTTTGGATTTACAATGGGGAATTCAGATTAGATGGAGATCCAACATATGTCATTGATGAGTACTTGAAGCAGGTAGAAATAGATAATAAGGATCGCAGGCAGAAACTGATCGACAGCGGTGAACATCATGCAAAGGCAGTTGTATTCATAGATCAACCAAGAGATGTCAGCAGGGTATTTGCGGACGATTCTTCTTTCTTGGTTCGCGGATGGCAGATATCGGACAGCGAGGAAGCAGAGCTTAGCATTACAATCGATGGGAAAAGAGTTTCAAACATCGACAGGGTAAAACGTCAGGATGTATATGATGCATATTTTGATGAATATGTTGGCTTCATGGATCCAAACACAATAGGATGGGAGTTTCCTATTAAAGAGCTTCAATTAGAAAATGGGAAACACTACCTGGAAGTTTCCTGTCTTGATAAAGGGAAAACTCTGGCAAAAAAGTCTATTGAGTTTGATATTCAATAAAAGGAGATATGGCTGATGAATGTATTTAAAAGTATATATGATTATCGTGAGCTACTAAAGACGAATATTCAAAAAGATATCAGGGGACGTTATAAAGGTTCGTTTCTCGGAGTCTTATGGTCTTTTTTGAATCCTTTATTGCAGGTTGTAGTATATTGGATGGTGTTTCCTTATCTTTTTGGTAGAGGAGTAACTGGTGAAAACTATTTGATTTATTTGATCACAGGTATCATTCCATGGACCTTCTTTGCAAATTCTGTGAATATTGGTACTGGTTCTATAAAAGCAAATGCAGGTATAATTAAAAAAGTATATTTTCCAAGAGAAATTATTCCTTTGTCACAAGTGTGTAGTGGACTGGTTAATTTTCTGATTTCATGTGTAATTATTGTTGTGTTCTGTATTGGTACAGGAACTGGAATTACATATCATGTAGTAGCATTAGCATTAATAGCATTTGTTCAAACAATCCTGACATTAGGTGTTGTTTTGATATTGAGTGCAGTAGATGTTTACGTTCAGGATGTTGAAAACATTGTAATGTTCATAATCAACATGCTGTTTTATGGAACACCTATTGTCTATTATCTGAAACAGTTTTCTGGAGCGGAAGGTAGCTTTTTGTATACTTTGATTAATTTAAATCCAATGACAACATTAATTAATTCATATCGTGACATTTTTCTCTATCATAACTGGCCAAATTTTCAAGCATTGTTTATTGTATTAATTGTATCAATCATAGTATTGGTAATTGGTTATTCTATATTCAGAAAACTCGAAAGAGGTTTTGCGGAAGAACTTTAATATGAAGAAAGCACTGATTTTTGACACATACGATCAGTATCAGATTCGTATTCAGTATATTGAGCGTGCATTGAAAAACTGTGGTTATGAAACGCAGATATTCTTTGCGGATTTTGACCATGTCAGAAAACAGTATTACACATCTCATAGAAACAATGTTTCCTATATTCACTCAAAAGCGTATCAGAAAAACATTTCTTTTTCACGCTTATATTCACATTACGATTTTGCAAAGGAATGTGTAAAAACAGCGGAGAGATATCATGATGTGGATCTGATCTATGTTATGGTTCCTCCTAACTCCATGACAAAAGAATTTGCACTGTATAAAAAGAAGCATCCGGATGTTAAACTCTGGTTTGATGTGTTGGATATGTGGCCAGAGTCTCTTCCTGTCAGCAAACGTCTGAAGAGTCTGGGGAACCCAGTGTTCAATCAGTGGAAAATCCTGAGAGATGATAATCTTGGTGCTGCAGATCTTGTTACACCAGAATGTATGATGTTTGAGCGAGAGCTGAGGAAATATCATACCTATCAGAATATGCATACTGTATATCTTTGTCAGAAAGAACACTTTCAGAAAACAGATATTTCCGTTGATGAAGAACTCCACTTTTTGTACTGTGGAACAATTAACAACATTATCGATATTCAGCTGATTGGGGAATTTCTGTGGAAAGTCAGAAAAAACAAGAAAGTGGTTGTTGAAGTTATTGGTGATGGAGAACATGGAAGGGATTTCCTTTTGAAATTGAACGAGATTAATGTTCCATATATATTTCATGGCTATGTCTATGATGAAAAGAGGAAAGAAGAAATCTACAGCAGAGCTCATTTTGGTCTGAACTGTATGAAGGACAGTGTATTTGTTGGCTTGACGATGAAATCTCTTGATTATCTGAGTCATGGTCTTCCAATGATCAACAATATCAAAGGCGACACAACAGATTTTGTAAATCAGCATGGAATCGGTATGAATATCAGCTTATCCAGTCTCAGCGAGGATGCGGAAAAAATCTGTTCATTAACACAAAAAGAATATGATGTTATGTGCGAGAACGTAAGAAATCTGTACCAGAAGGAACTGGAGGAGGGGGTTGTTGTTTCCCAAATTGAAGAACTTGTGAACATGCTTTGAAGTGAGTCTGAACATGGGAATGATCCATGTTCAAGAGTTGAGTATTAGTAATGTTTCTATGGATTTCTGACAAGATGATGGTATTATATTTGACGTAAAAAATACCTGCTTTTGATAATTCCAGAACAGGTAAAATGATATGATGATAGTTTAACCATTTAAAAGAGGTAGCTGAATGAAAAAGAAAGATACTGTACTCACACTCTTAAAATATCTGTATTTTATAATCACACTTTCATTGGGTGCATACGCGCGAAGAAATGGAACTCTGTTTTTGGAAGGTTTTTTTGAGCTGTGTACCATATTTCTTTTATCAAACCTTCTTTTCGATGTTAATAAAATCGTTGCAAGAGCAGTGAATTCTTTACTGCTTTTATTCTATGGAATAGAAATAACAGTCTTGAAGCTTGGGGGCAGTTATGTCACTCCGATTATGCTCACAAATGTAGATTCATTAAGCGCCTTAAGTGGAAAAACCTTGATATATCTTTCTTATGTTCTTGTTTTTTTTATAGTGTTACTGTTACCTTTGGAAAAAGTAGAATATCCATTTTGTATTGTGAACACAAAAAAAGCAGCAGCTGCAGCTGTTTGTTTCAATCTTGTGATCGTATCAAATATAGGATCCTCGCCATTAATCAGCGCTGTATCTTTGGGAAAAACATTAAACCAGATGAGAAAAATGTCAAAGGAAAGAAATCAGCTTATTCAAAATGATGATTTAAGTGAACAACGGTTAGAGTTTTCTCGTGAAGAGGTAGGCGATTATAGAACCTCAGAATTTGAAGAACTACCTAATGTCCTGTTGATATTTACTGAAGGTCTTTCTCAGCATATTATCGACGATTCAAGAGGGATAATGCCGAATGTGAAACAATACCAGCAACAGGCTTTAAACTTTGTTAACTATTATAACCATACCGCCGCTACTTACAGAGGATTGATCGGACAGCTTTATTCAAGCCACCAATATGATAATACAGATACCAATTCATTTATTTCGCTTCAGGAAATAATGAGTAATTATGGTTATCAGACAACATTTATCAATCCTGAGCCTAATAATGAAGAATTCACAGATTATCTGAATTCCATGGGATTTGATCAGGTAATTTCTAGTGATTGTGAAGATTGGATGAGCGACAGGGAGACATATGATTTGATATTTGATACATTAGCAGAAAGAACGGATAAACCACAATTGATTTCGGTATATGCTTTTGGAACACATGTTTCGTTGGATAGGTCAGAATATTTATTTGGTGATGGAAGTGACCATGTTTTAAATAGATTTCATAATGTAGATTATTATTTCGGAAGGTTAATGGAAAAAATTGAGAATGACCCGAATTTAAACAATACTTTAGTGATATTTACAACAGATCATGCAACATATGTGGATGAAGATTATTTGAAGGCCTTTTCAGAAACGTATTCAAGGGTTGATGGATTCTGTGATGAGATCCCGTTGTTTTTCTATTATTCAGGAATGACGCCTGAAGTCGTTAATGTTGAAGGTAGGAATAGTGTAAATCTGACTCCAAGTATTCTTGATTATCTAGATATGGATGGAGAAAATTATTTTTTAGGAAACTCATTATTTGCAGAAGCAACAGATAATGTATCAATGGAAACGGTATATTCAATTCCGAATCAGGGATGGTACATTACTACGTATGGTGATGTTATCGCTGGCTTGACCGAAGCTGAAAGAGAAGTTTTTATGGCTCAAATTACTGATTACACGAAATGTGCAGTATCTCAATGAACATTCTGTGAACAATTCCCTGGGAAATATGTGAATCATCACATGGTTGTAATATTTATTTGAGTTCAACAAACCTGACAGGTAGAATACTACTGTCAGGTTTTTAGTTATGCGCAGATATGAATATGATGAAATGGATACAAGAAGAAAAAAGAAGAGAAAGCTGTCGTCTGGATTCTTTTATCTGATTCTGGTACTTGCCAGTATTCTTTTTCTGTATACATTTTATAAAATGCCGATGTTTCCTTTGAAATGGACAGTCATGGCGGGATCCGTACTGGGTGTGATTCTTCTGATTACCGGTTTTTTTACAGTGAAGCTGAGACCTACAAATTTCTTTCAGAAGTCAGTGAATATATCACTGGCTGTGGTTCTTTTTGCGGCAGGCATCCTTTTACCATATGAAGAAAGCAAAATCACAGCCTTATTTGAATCCGTTACAGGCAGTACGATCAGAATCAATGTCTATGCGATGAGTGATGTCTACAAGTCAGCACATCCGGAATACTTTAGTGATGACAATACGGTCTGGACCGATGGATACAACGGAAAACAGATCTTAAAGGACTACAGTGATTATCTGATCTATGGAACCGTTGTGAAGATCGATCGGGAGAATCAGAATTACTGTATCAGTCAGCTGAACTCCATGTGTCATACAACAGTGAAGACAATGGATCACGAAAGTCTGGACAGTGCCGTAAAAGATCTGTATAACAATACGACGGATGTTCTGATCATGTCGGATACATATGCAAGGGTAATCGAAGATACACCAGGATATGAACTGTTCCAGTCTGATACAGTGATTCTGGATACATTTGAAAGGAAGATTGAATCATCATTCAGCTTTACGGTCGGCTCCGATTTTTCTGACAAACCGTTTATCATCTTCTTTGGCGGAAATGATCAGACCGGTTCCTTATCGTTGCAGGGAAGAACGGATGTGGATATGGTTGTTGCGGTCAATCCAAGCTCAGGACAGATTGCGATCATCAATCTGCCAAGAGACTCCTATATACCAAATCCGGATTATAGTGGAGCTTATGACAAACTGACGCACCTTGGTATTACAGGTCTGGATAATACACTGGAAGGACTCAGCAACATCTTAGGGCAGTCCATTGAAAACTATGTTCTTGTTAATTTTGATACCTTCCAGACAATCATTGATTCTCTTGGTGGAATTACAATAGATAACCCATATGCATTTACTGCAATCGATGGACAGCATTTTGTGGAAGGAACAATCAGTCTGAACTCCGTACAGGCTCTGATGTACGTACGTGAAAGGTATAACCTGCCAGGTGGTGACTTTGACCGCAACATGCATCAGCAGATTGTCATGCAGGGCATTATCAACAGGATTACAAGTCCGGAAGGCATCATTCATTTCAATGAAATTCTGGATCGCGTGAAGGACTGTATTCTGACAAATGTATCGAGTAAGTCAATTTACAGTCTTGTTTCAAAACAACTGGATGAAGATATTGACTGGAATATAGTAAAATATCACGTAGAAGGTGAGATGGGTATGGAAGAATGCGCATCTGCACCTGGCCAGCTGCTTTCTGTTGTCTATCCATATGATTCACAGATCACATTTGTCAGTGATGTGATAGATGCAGTATATGCTGGTGAAATACTGACACAACAGGATCTTCCGGAAGGAAGCTTTCAATAAACGGAGGAAATACCAATGAGCATATCAGTAGCGATGGCTGTCTGCAATGGTGAAAAATACATTGAACAGCAGCTCAACTCGATTATTCATAACTTAAGCAAGGATGATGAGATCATCATTTCATATAACAGATCTGAAGATGCAACACTGGATATGATTGAAGAGGCTGCCCACCAGCTTCCGATCATCAAGGTTTTCAGTTGTGAAGAAAAAGGAATCATTGCGAATTATGAAAATGCCATCTCTCATTGTCAGAATGAATATATCTTTCTGGCAGATCAGGATGACATCTGGACAGATGACAAGGTCGCAAAGGTCATGGAATGTTTTGAAAAGGAACATGCCATCCTTGTCATGCATGACAGTGAATATACGGATGATGACCTGAATCAGCAGGATATGACATTATTCAAAGACAGAGACATCAAACAGGGGTATGTGCATAACCTGATCAACAACTGTTATGATGGCTGTTGTCTAGCCTTTCACAGGGATCTTGTTAAAATGATCCTTCCGATTCCACGCTCTGTATCCATGCATGATCAGTGGATCGGACTTGTTGCTGAAAAGGCGGGAAGAGTCTTCTTCTGCAATGAGAAACTCCTTCAACACAGACGCCATGGGGATGCGCCAGTAAAGAAATATGGATTAACAATGATGTTCAAGACATCCTATCAGGTTACACGCAGACTTCAGGAAATGAATTCCTACGTCAAATATCTCAATGGTATCTGGAAAGGTGCAGCTGATGAAACAGAAAAAGCATAAAAAGCTTTCAAAAACAGGCAGGATTTTGACCGATACTGTTCTTGTGTTTGCCTTGTGTGTGGCTGGATATTCCGGTTTCAAGCTGTATGAGGGTCTTTCCACATACAATCAGTCAAAGAATGTATATGATGAGATCCGTGAAACAGCCGTAAAAAAACCGGAACCACAGAAGCAGGAAGATTCTTCAATCGAAGAAATACAGGAAGAAACGGAAGATATTGACCATGCCGCATTATCCGCAATCAACCCGGATTACGTCGGATGGATCCGGATGAAAAACAGCTATATTGATTACCCGATGGTACAGGGCACAGATAATTCTTTCTATCTGGATCATCTGTATACAAAAGAATATAACTATGTCGGCTCTGTTTTTCTTGATTGTAACAACAATCGTGATTTCAGTGACCGGAATACAGTCATTTATGCACACAATGTCAAAAACGGAACGATGTTCATGGAAATCGCAAAGTTTGAAGATCCTTCCTATTATGCAGAGCATGATGAAATTGAGATATTCACACAGCAGTGCAATTATAAACTCTATCCTGTTGCAGGAATTCTGACAACCGGATCTGATAACTATGTTTCCTTTAACTTTGGCAGTGATGAGGAATTCATGAATTATGTCAGTTACTTTACAGATCATTCCACATTTGTTTCAAGGGTTGAACTTCAACCAACGGATCAGACAGTACTGCTGAGCACATGTTCCTATTCTCTGGAAGATGGCAGATATGCATTGTTATGCAAAGCGGTGAAACAGTAGGGTATTCGAAAAAAAGAATATCCTTTTTGTATGTTTTGTTAAGAAAATCTTTCACTAACTTAAGGAGTTCTTAATGGTTATTCAGAATTACTGTTGTATGATAGGTAAGTACAGAGTACTTGAATATGAGGTAACTATGAAAAACAATAAGAAAACAGTGATGATTGCATTGAGTGCAGTGATCCTTGTTGCGGTATGCGCAGCAGGTTGGTTCTTCTGGCCGAAGGAAAATAACGGTGGGACAGATGGCGTTTATGTGCAGAAGATTTCTGTCATGAATGGCTATGGTTATACAGGAAACCGTTATTCCGGTGTTGTGGAAGCACAGGAGAGTCTTGAAATCAAAAAGGACTCTTCCCGTAATGTTTCTGATATCCTCGTATCTGCCGGTCAGCAGGTCCATGTCAAGGATGCCCTGTTTACATATGATACGGCGGATCTTTCTCAGAAAATTACTTCCGCAAATCTGGATATCGAAAACGCCAATACGGAAATAGAAGCTCTGAAAAACCAGATTTCTGATTATACTTCAGAAATGAATCAAGGTGGTGATAAGGTTGAAATCACTGCCAGAATCAACGATCTGCAGTACAGTATCCGTCAGCAGCAGTATTCCATTCAGTCTTTGCAGGCTGATATTGCCCGTTATCAGAAGGAAATTGATAATGCAACGGTATACAGTACGATTGAAGGCACCGTCAAGGAAATCAATGAAGAGGGTGGCTTTGACAATCAGGGAAATGAGAAGCCGTTTATCACAATCACAGAAGCCGGTGAATACAGAATCAAAGGCAAGATCAGTGAAATGGGCATGATTGCTGCTGGAGATGCGGTAACGATCAGATCCCGTGTGGATGAAACACAGACATGGTCGGGCACTGTCAGTGTTGTGGAAACAGAACCTGCAACAAATGATAATAACTACTATTACAGTGGAAATGGAGAATCTGCTTCACAGTATCCATTCTACGTATCTCTTGATCACAGTGACGGATTGAAGCTTGGCCAGCATGTACTGATTGAAACCGGTGGTGGCATGCCTGTGAAAGAAGGGGTATGGATCGATTCCTTCTATCTGATGAGCGATGAATCCGGCAACAGTTCTGTCTGGGTATCTGAAAATGGCAGACTGAAGAAAAGAACGGTTGAAACAGGTGAAATGGATGAGATGACATCTCAGGTTGAGATTACATCTGGATTATCTCAGGATGATTACATTGCATGGCCGGATGAATCCTATACAGAGGGAATGAAAACAATTACCGAGATGGACATCATGTCATCCGCACCGGCTGGAGAGTAATTTATGTTATTGCAGTTGGAACATATTTATAAAACATATGGAGAAGGCCAGCTTGCGGTTCCTGTTCTCAAGGATATCAACTTTCAGGTAAATGAAGGGGATTATATCGCAATCATGGGTCCGTCCGGTTCAGGAAAGACAACGCTGATGAATATCATCGGATGTTTGGATCGTGCAAGTGAAGGCACCTACCTGTTTGGAGGAGATGATATCTCATCCATGAATGAAAATCAGCTTTCTGATCTGCGTCTGCATCGCATCGGTTTTGTCTTTCAGACATTCAATCTTCTCGAAACAGATACAGCACTGGAAAATGTCGCTCTTCCACTTGTGTATGCAGGCGTGAAGAAAGAGGAAAGAAACGAACGAGCAAGAAAAGCACTTGCTTCTGTCGGACTTGAAGACCGTGCTTCATTCAGGCCAGGTCAGCTTTCCGGTGGACAGAAACAGAGAGTTGCCATTGCCAGAGCTCTGATCAATCAGCCAAAGGTTATCCTGGCGGATGAACCAACCGGTGCCCTCGATCAGGCATCTGGCAAGCAGGTTATGGAACTGTTCAGAAAACTCCATGAGGATGGCATTACAATCATCATGATCACCCATGATGCCAATGTTGCGGCAAATGCAGATACGCTGTATCACATCATTGATGGTCAGATGAGCGGAGGTGGCCAATGAAACCTGTTATGAAGAAAATACTGATCGGTGGCGTTGCTGTATGCGTGATTGGTGGAGGAATCTATGCTGGTGTTACGGCGATGAATAACAGTGGCAGTGTGGAAGTCACACCTGTATCCATGCTGAATATCGGTTATTCTGAAAATCCTCTGAGTTCTTCCGGCATGGTCACAGATGCGCAGAACCAGTCTGTTTATGCCGATGGAACAAAAGTGATTACAGAAGTGTTTGTCAGCGAAGGGCAGCAGGTCAAAGCAGGAGATCCATTGCTTTCCTTTGATCTGACATCTTTGAATCTGGCTGTGGAACTGAGCAGATTGGAAACAGACAGAATTGCCAATCAGATTACGCTTGCAGAACATGAACTGACACAGCTGCAGCAGATCAAACCGGACCCGGAAGAAGAAATTGATCCTGTGCCACAGCCAGAGCCGACTCCGGTTCTTCCAGAGGCTGCAACAGCGGATGATCATGGCGCAAGATCTCACATTCTTTCTCTGCAGGAAGCTGATAATGCAGTGAAAGAACAGATCTTTTCCTATTGTCAGGTAAGTAATCCGGATGAAAACACGGCTGGTGTACCGGATGAAAACACAGAGTGGGTGAGTGAAAGACCACAGCCTTCTTTTGGGACGACGGTCTACTACAGATTGACTGTCCGGTATCATAACGGGCAGGAAAAAGTCAGTGATCCAGCGGTACTATATGATGATGTACATGAGGATACACTGATTGAAACAACAGGGACAATGGCTAATCCATATACTTTCCTGTTACAGGATAATGGTATTGTCTATGGTAAAGTCATCAATCAGGCAAAGGATCTTGGTGGAAAGACATATCTTTCCTTTGTGATCAAAGATGAAAATGGAGAAGTCATTACAGACTGGCTGATCCGCGCAGATACATTTGCAGCATGTGCAGATACGGATGGATTTGATGTCAGAAATCATGTGAAGGCAGAAATCCCGGTTGTGGAAGAACCCGTTATCGATGAAAAACCGATGTCCGGTTATACGGCAACACAGCTTGCCCGCTTGATCCGTGATAAGAAACAGGAAATCAGAAAACTGAATCTGGAGCTGAAAAAGGCACAGCTGAAGCTGGATGGGGACAAAGCTGCATTAAGCGATGGCGTCATTTATGCAAAAAGAGATGGCGTAGTCCGCAAGGTCAGTGACCCTGCTTCTCCTCCACAGGATGGCAGTGCTTTCCTGGAAGTGGCATCCGGAGCAGGCCTTTATGTATCGGGCTTTGTGTCTGAGCTTGTATATGATCGTGTCAATGTTGGTGATACTGTTACAGGTTATTCATGGAATACAGGCCAGAGCGTATCAGCAACGGTTGTATCCAAGGATGATTTCCCGACATCTGCAGGCTACTATAATGGCGAAGGTAATCCGAATGCATCCTATTATGCATTTGAGGCATATATTGAAGACATATCCAATGTAAAATCTGGAGATTATCTGGAGCTGACAGTCGGAGAAGCTGTTTCAAGCAGTTCTTTATGGATCTCCCGTGCCTACATCCGTAAGGATAATCAGGGCTATTATGCTTTGAAAGATGACAATGGAAAGCTCACCAGAGTGAGTGTAAAAGTAGGACGTACTGTCTGGGGCGAATACTATGAAATTCTGGATGGTCTGAGTGAAGATGATTCCATTGCTTTCCCATATGGGAAGAATGCAAAGGAAGGAAAGAAGACTTCCGCAATGAATATGGAGGACTATTATGGGTGAGAATATCCGTTTATCTCTGAAGGGCATTTTTTCACATAAGATGCGTTCCTTTCTGACAATGCTCGGTATCATTATCGGTATTGCTTCCATTATTGCGATTGTTTCCACCATTCAGGGAACAAACAGGCAGATTGAAAAGAATCTGATTGGTGCCGGGGATAACCTTGTCAAGGTAAGTCTCTATCAGGATGGTTATACATACTATATGGATAATGGCTTACCTCAGGGAGTACCGGTCATTGAAGAAAGCACAAAGGAACAGCTTTCCTCGATTGAACACTGCCAGGGTGTCAGTGTATTCAGACAAAGAGAAAGCTACAACGTGGTCTATCATCTCAATACTTCCATGTCCGGTGGCTATATCCGCGGTATTGAATCTGATTATTTGCAGACTGCAGGACTGATGGTAAAAACAGGCAGAGGTATCAGTGATGAGGATAACAGACAGCTGCGTCAGGTGGCACTTCTGGATGAAGCAACTGCACAGGCACTGTTTGATGGAGAAAATCCGGTCGGTAAGACAATTGAGATTCAGAATAATCCATTTACAGTCGTCGGTACGGTAGTGGCAAAAGAAGAGTTTGAGCCGAACATTGAAACAATGGATGATTACTATACATATCATCAGGACAATGGTGGTGCAGTATATATTCCTGTTGAAATGTGGCCTTTAATCTATCAGTATGATGAACCTCAGAGTGTCATTCTCAAGGCAGATACCACAGCCAATATGACATCTGTCGGCAAACAGGCAAGCGAAATACTGAATATGGCTGTTTCAAATGAGAATGTAAAATATCAGGCACAGGATCTGATGGAACAGGCAAAGCAGATTCAGCAGCTTTCTCAGTCTACCAATACAATGCTGATCTGGATTGCGGCAATTTCATTACTGGTAGGTGGCATCGGTGTCATGAACATCATGCTTGTTACCGTAACAGAAAGAACAAGAGAAATCGGTCTGAAAAAAGCAATCGGTGCAAGAAAGAAAACCATCATGATGCAGTTTCTGACGGAAGCTGTCGTATTGACATCTCTTGGTGGATTGCTTGGTGTTCTGACAGGTCTGTTACTGGCAAAACTGATTTCAATGCTGAATGGTACCCCGATGGCAATCAGCATACCGGCATCCGTCTTCTCTGTACTTTTCTCCATGCTGATCGGTATCGTATTCGGTCTGATTCCATCCTGGAAAGCAGCAAATCTGGATCCGATTGAAGCTTTACGCCACGAATGACATACAACGGATCGGAATCTTCCGGTTCGTTTTCTTTTGCAAATCGTAATAAAGTCTTAATGTGAAAATGATTGAGAATCAGATGCCAGGTGATTAAAATGTCTGTTAACAACAAGAAGGTGATCGGATGAACAGAAAAATTAAGATGATACTGACAGTGCTGATCATTGCATGTGGCTTTACCGCATGCTGGGATGCAGAACAGAATAAGATCAGTGCCAAAGGTGTAAAACAGAATGAAAACAGCAGTGTTGTCATGGAGCTGTCAGCTGTCTCAGATACGATGACTGAAATCATACAGACAACAACGATCAGCCTGGATGGATATGATCAGAAAGCACTGGATCAGATCGATGAACAGATTACAGATACGAAGCAGCGATACGACGGCATCACCGGTGTGAACTGTTCTTATGCCAGGTCACAATCACAGATTACAGAAATCATTAAAATCGATCTGAAACAGGCAGATCTCAGTCAGCTGGCAGAAAACGGAATTCTGTGTCTGGATGGGAATCATGAAAACGGACTTTCTTTTTCTAACAGTATAGAACATCTGAACACACTCGGATTCAGTTTTGATTGACATGGAAACCGGATGGGATTATAACTTTGACATTACGAAAGAAGGTACAGAATATGTATACAATCGAACAGATGTATGACCTGGATCATACACTAGCAAAAGAATATCTCAGCCAGTTTACCTATCCATGGGAAGCACTCAAGGGAATCAAGGATATGATTGTTTCAGTTGGAGAAGCTCTTCCAAAGGATGAATATGATGAAGTCAGTGAACATGTATGGGTTCATAAAACCGCAACAGTATTCCCATCCGCATACCTTGGGGCACCTTGTATTATCGGTCCGCGCACAGAAGTCAGACACTGTGCATTCATCCGTTCTGCAGCACTTGTTGGCGCAGACTGTGTTGTCGGTAATTCAGTAGAACTGAAGAATGTCATCCTGTTTGACCATGTGCAGACACCTCATTATAACTATGTAGGTGATTCCATTCTTGGCTATTATGCACATACAGGTGCAGGCTCCATTACATCCAACGTCAAGAGTGACAAGACACTGGTTGTTGTACATGACCGCTTCGGACATGAAAATGTTGAAACAGGACTCAAGAAGATGGGAGCCATGCTTGGTGACCATGTTGAAGTCGGATGTAATTCTGTTTTGAATCCTGGTACTGTCATCGGCAGAAACTCCAATGTCTATCCGACATCATGCGTCAGAGGATTTGTACCGGAAAACTCCATCTGGAAAAATGACGGTACTGTAGTAACAAAGCGATAAGTATGGAAATGCCGCAGCGATGTGGCGTTTTTGTTTACTCTACAGCATAAACATCCATCATGATAACATGCTTTCCATGGCAGAAAGGACTGACACGCTGTCTGTTATGATACGGTATATGCGGATCATGAAGGGTGTAATCATATACAGAACACAGTGAATGTCTTTCTCTGTTATGTATCAGGTGGAAAACACTGCTATAATGAAAACGGAGAAAGAGATATGACGGACAGATTTCGAAAACTTCTTGTGATTTATAATGCAAAGGCAGGCTTATCAGGGCAGCATGTTCAGTTTGCGGAAGCTCTGGAGTATCTGGCAAGACATCATTATGAGGTAACACTGTATCCGATTATTCCAGAAGAAGGTATTACATCGGAATGGCTGATGGCCAATGTCGGATCACGTTTTGATACAGCAATTGTGTGTGGTGGAGATGGCACATTGAATCATATGGTCAACGGAATGATCAACAACCACATTACATATCCGATTGGATATCTGCCGGCAGGATCAACAAATGACTTTTCCAAATCTCTGTATGGAAAAGGCCAGCATTCGCTGCTGGAAGTATGCAGATGGATGGTGGAAGGCAGAATCTATCAGTTTGATGTGGGCAGATTCAACGATTCCTATTTCAATTATGTAGCCGGATTTGGTGCTTTTCCGATGGTGAGCTATACAACACCACAGGATCTGAAAAACAGTCTTGGCTATGTTGCCTATGTTCTGAATTTCCTGCAGGCAATACCAGAAGGTCTTTCGTACAGCCGCCATTGTCGTATCATCCATGATGGTATTCAAGAGGAAGGCAATTACATGTTTGGCCTGGTCAGTAACTCCACGCAGGTAGCAGGCATCCGATCACAGCTGTTAGCTGAAACATCACTCAACGACGGTGTGTTTGAAGTATCTCTTGTGAAAGCAGGCTTATCTGCCATTGAGATTGCAGAAATCATCCGTAAGATGAATGATGAAAATTTTGATACACCGGCACTGACAACATTTACGTTCCATCACGCTGTATTTGAATTTGATGAGCCGGTTCCATGGACCCTGGATGGTGAAAACGGCGGCATGATTCAGAAGGTTGAAGTCAGTGTTATACCAAAGGCGGTATCCATTTATATCTCTGAAGATAACGAAGAACTGAACTGATACAGACCATGGCAGGCAGAAGCTGCTGTGGTTTTCTTCTGCCATACATGGAGTGCGTTTTGCTCCTGTCAGTTGCTTGCAGATAGAAGGTACATTGCGCAAGATAAGAGTGAAAAAGAAGGAGATTTCATATGTTGAGTGAAAATCTTGCCAGAATCCGAAAAGAAAAAGGCCTGACGCAGGAGGCGCTGGCAGTCAAACTGAATGTTGTCAGGCAGACCGTCTCAAAGTGGGAAAAGGGTATTGCTGTTCCGGATGCAGATACTCTGTGCGCAATTGCGGACGCACTTGATGTACCTGCAGCCCAGCTTCTTGGTCAGCCTGAAAAGATGGAAAAAACAGACATGGCGTCTATTGTTGAAGTGCTGGCACAGATGAATGAACAGCTGGCGGTACGGAACCGCCGTACAGCGAACATCTGGAAGACACTGTTTCTTGCCAGTCTTGTGGTGATTGGTATCCTGATTGGAAAGGGATCTGCCATGGGAGAAGAAAAGACAGTACTTCCTGAAGTGATTCAGGTGAGCGGCGTTAATCTGACACATAATACACAGACTCTGTCCTGTTCTTTTGTACCGGCGGTTGAAAATCAGGAGTATGAATATTCACTTACCATGCATCCAAGAGGTATGGAAGATAACAGCGTAACAGTAAATACGGAATGTCAGAAAGGTGTATGTAAGGCAGTGTTTGATGAAAAACGCCTGTTTTCGATGTATGAATATGATATGATTCTACAGCTGAAGTACAGAGACCAGATCAGAAATACTGCAATAGCGGAAGCGGTGTCCTTTCGTGAGAATACGATATCCTGGCGTCAGATGGAAAAATAAAACATCCTGGAATGATTCCGGGATGTTTTGAATGTTCACAGCATTTCAATCAGATGATCAACAGATTCAAGCTTTGTCATGAAGGATGTGACAAAACGGAAAATCTGATGGTCTTCATCCACTCTGCCCCAAGGCGTGAATGCAAATTCCTTTGCCAGTTCTTCTGCTTTTGCATCTGGGAGAATCGGGAACAGCTGGTTTGTTTCAGCTTCAAATGCGAAGGAATATCCTTTGGAAGCAAATCCTTCTGTCAGTCTTTCTGCCATAGCCATACAGTGGCGGGATACTTTCATATATCGGTCATCTGTAAACAGCTGTTCAAACTGGATGCCAAGCAGTCTTCCCTTGGCAAGCATGCCGCCTCTTTGTTTGATATTGTATCGGAAGTCCTTTTTGTATGCAGGGTTTGTAATAACAACGGCTTCACCGAACAGAGCCCCAACCTTTGTTCCACCGATATAGAACATATCACAGTGATTGGCGATGTCCTGTAATGTCATGTCATTTTTCTTTGATGCCAGAGCATAGCCGAGTCTTGCACCATCAATGAATAATGGGATGTCATTTTTTCTGCATACCGCATACAATTCTTCCAGCTGTTTTTTTGAATACAGTGTACCAAGCTCTGTCGGGAATGAAATATAGACAAGTCCAGGCTGAACGGTATGTTCAACAGCGGAACCGTGATAGTGATCATAGATCAGCTGATCTACCTGCTGAGCAGTCAATGTACCGTTGTCACTTTGGATGGTAAGGCATTTATGACCACATGCTTCCAGAGCACCGGTTTCATGTTCATTGATATGACCTGTTACAGCACATACGGCACCCTGGTAATGCTTTAATACCGAAGTAATGACAGTGATATTCGCCTGTGTACCACCGACAAGGAAATGCACATCACTGTCTTCTCTGCCAATGGCTTTACGGATCAGTTCTCTTGCATTTTCACAATGTGGGTCTACACCGTATCCGATGGTCTGTTCTTCGTTGGTGTTCTGAAGTGCTTCCAGGATTTCCGGAATACAGCCTTCAATATAGTCGCTGTCAAATCTGATCATTTCTCTGTTCCTCCATAAATGTTTTATAATAGTCTAGCAGATAATACAGAAAGTGAATAAGAATATGAAGAGATTTTCACAAAGTCAGATTGATGAGATGGCAGAAATACTGAAAAATGATGGTATTCTGTCTGTACCGACAGATACGGTATATGGCGTGTGCGCAAGAATGGATACGCCTCAGGCACAGGAAAACCTGCGGCATGTCAAAAACAGACCGGCGACAAAGGCATTTCCGATTATGTGTGCGGATGAAGCACAGATTGCTTCCATCTGTCATATCACATCCAGGGATCATCTTCTGATTGAGGCATTCATGCCAGGACCGGTTACACTGATTCTGAAAAAGAAAGAAGACGTACCAGAAGAATTTAATGGAGGAATGGATACACTGGCAATCCGGATGGCAACATCCATACCGTTAAAACAGCTGATTCAAAAACTTGGTGTACCGGTTTTCATGACAAGTGCCAATCAGTCAGGGGAACCTGTATGTAAAAATCTGGATGAAATTGAAAGAAGCTGTCCTTTGCTGGATGGAATGATGGAAGGAGAAGTTTCCTTTGGTCAGGCGTCCACAATTATTGACTGCTCTGGCGAAGAAGTCAGAATACTGCGTGAAGGACCTGTCAGTATGGAAGATATTGAAAGTGTAATGGAAGGTATGAAATGATCTATGGCAATCAGACTGAGTGAGATTGTAGAAGCGCTTGAATTACTGAGTGATGACATGGAATATGTATATGATGTTGTTGATCAGAACATTCTGTTAGTCTGGGATGGAATGGTTGATGGAGAATACAATCCACAGTTGTATAAGGAAATCATGGAAGATTGGGATGAGAGGTATCTTTTCTTACCGGGCAGGCACGAGATGAATGAGTATGGCATGATGGAAGACTTCATCGAAAGTGTGACATCTGACAGAAAAAGAGAGATTCTGTTCAATGCCATTGTAGGAAGAGGTGCTTTTCGCAGATTCAAAGATACAGTACGGGATCTGAATCTGGATGATGACTGGCACAGGTATCGCATCCATTGTCTGGAAAATATCGCAAAAAGATGGTGTGAAAAAAACGAAATCGAATATGAACAGTAAAAGCAGTCTATTGAACTGCTTTTTACTATGGATCAACTATTTGTCTTCCCAGTCGTACTGCTTCATGTACTGCAGAACGGATCTTCTCATTTCCTTCATGAATGGTGCATTGGCTTTATGATCGAACATCATCTTCAGCCATTCCGTATAATTTCTGTTTCCTGCTTTCTGTACAAACATGTGGTGCAGGTATGCTTCATCCATATCAGGATATCTGTTTTCACTGACAATGCATTCCATTGGAACGCGTTCCGGTTTCTTACGTTCTTTCTGTTTTTCTGTCGGGTAGCCATACACAACCATGGCAGCAGGGAATACATGGTCCGGCAGTTTCAGCAGCTGGCGCACAGTTTCGCAGTTTTCCTTGATATCACCAATATAGCAGCTGCCTATACCATGTCCTGATGCGGCAATGACACTGTTCTGTGCAGCAATCACTGCATCGGTAACTGCTCCAATCAGCTCTGTTATGCATGGATCTGTAACAGGCAAGCCAGCAGTGGCATAAGCCTGATTCCATTTTCTGCAGTCTGCACAGAACAGAAGTACCATTCTGGCTTTAGTAATGAACGGCTGGTTATCGCATGTTACTGACAGTTTTTCTATGATGGATGGATCTGTGATATCGATGATCGTATAAGCCTGCTGGTTACCTCCACTTGGAGCAGCGCATGCACATGCAAGGATATCTGCCCTGATTTCAGGCGTGATTTCTGTATCTGTATAATCACGGATGGATTTTGTCTGTTTTAACATTCTGGAAATTGTATTCATATCTTCCTCCATTAGGGTCGGGTTTTACCCTCCCTCACAATTGTGCATGA